>JBFLWO010000007.1:0-16974 GCA_040757755.1 Actinomycetota bacterium | reverse complement strand
CGGTGTGCCTGATGTGCCGAGACGGCACTCGGTCACCGCCGCCGCACCGTACCCGCGAGCGCCTCGCGGGTCGCCGGGGTGACGTCGAGGGGGCGACCGGCCCGGTCGGTCCCGCTCGAGCGCCTGATGTACTGCAGGAACACGTCCTCCTCCTCGTCCTTCGCAACCGCCGGCCGGACTGGCCGACGGTCACGACACTAAGTGGGGGACGCTCCGCTCGAATCGGGGGAACGCCTTCCGGGACGCGATCCCGCACGCGCCGTTCCGGGGGGATCAGCAGACGCGCCGAGCCGGGCGGCGACGCCCCGGCTCCCCTCGACGGCCAGGCGCCGGCGCCGCGTTCGCGACCCCGGCGGCGGGACGGTTACGGCTGCGGTCGAAGCGCCGCGGCGATCTCCCCGGCGTAACCGTCGATCGCGGTGACGGCGGCGGCCGCGTCGGGCGCCTGCTCGATCAGCCGGATGATCTGGCTGGCGATCACCACCCCGTCCGCGAGCGACCCGATCGCGGCGGCCTGCTCCGGCGTGCGGATGCCGAAGCCCACGGCGAGCGGCAGGTCCGTGTGGCGGCGGGCCCGCGCGACGAGGCTGCGCAGGTCGTCCCCCACCACCACGTCGCCGCCGGTGACGCCGGTCACCGACACGCAGTAGAGGAACCCGCGGCCGCGGCGCCCGATCGCGCGCAGACGGTCGTCCACGGTCGTCGGCGCCGCCAGCGGCACCACCGCGACCCCCGCCCGGTCCGCGGCGCGGCGGATCTCATCGCCCTCGTCGATCGGGAGGTCCGGGATGATGACCCCCGCCACCCCGGCCCGCGCCGCCCGCGCGAAGAACGCGCGCGGCCCGGCGGCGAGCACCATGTTCACGTACCCCATCAGCACGACGGGGGGCCCGCCGCGCACGCCCTCCGCGATCTCCATCACGTGCTCCGGGCGGGTCCCGGCGAGCAGGGCGGTGCGGCCCGCGGCCTGGATCGTCGGGCCGTCCGCCAGAGGATCCGAGAACGGGATGCCGAGCTCCAAGACGTCGGCGTGGCGGGCGAGCACGGCGGCGTGCTCCGCGCTGGCCGCCGGGTCCGGGTACCCGCCCATCACGTACGGGATGAACAGGGGGCCCGCCTTCCGGGCGAACGCGTCGCGCAGCAGCGCGTCGCCGGCGCAGCCCGCCGCCCCCCGGTCGACCGTCGCCTCGGACTCAGCCATCGATCCCGAGGGCCGCGCCGGCCTGGTCGACGTCCTTGTCCCCCCGCCCGGACAGGCACACCACCACGGGGCCGCCCACCGCGAGCCGCGCCCCCTCCCGGCGCACCAGCGCCAGGGCGTGCGCGCTCTCCAGGGCCGGGATGATCCCCTCGGTGCGGCACAGGGCGGCGAACGCGTCGAGGGCCTCCGCGTCGGTCGCGTTCTCGTACCTGACCCGTCCCGCGTCCCTGAGGTGGCTGTGCTCCGGCCCCACCCCCGGGTAGTCGAGGCCCGCGGAGATCGAGTGCGCCTCCTCCACCTGGCCGTCCGGGTCCTGCAGCAGGTACGAGAACGATCCGTGCAGCACGCCGGGCCGCCCCTCCGACAGGGACGCGCCGTGCCGGCCTGTGCCGACGCCCTCGCCGCCGGCCTCCACGCCCACAAGCTCCACGTCGCCGTCGGACAGGAACCCGCGGAACATGCCGATCGCGTTCGACCCGCCGCCCACACACGCCACCACGGCGCCGGGCAGACGCCCCTCCTCCGCCAGCACCTGGGCGCGCGTCTCCCGACCGATCACCGTCTGCAGCTCCGCCACCACCGTCGGGTACGGGGCGGGGCCCACCGCCGACCCGATGACGTAGTGGGTGTCGCGCACGTTCGTGACCCAGTCGCGGATCGCCTCGCTCGTCGCGTCCTTCAGGGTGCCGGCACCGGAGTCCACCGGCCGCACCTCCGCCCCCAGCATCCGCATCCTGATCACGTTGAGGCGCTGGCGCTGCATGTCGACGCGCCCCATGTAGACGCAGCAGCCGAGCCCCGCGAGGGCCGCCGCCGTCGCCGTCGCCACGCCGTGCTGGCCGGCGCCGGTCTCGGCGATGATGCGCCCCTTCCCCATGCGCCGCGCCAGGAGCACCTGACCGAGGGCGTTGTTGATCTTGTGCGCCCCGGTGTGGCACAGGTCCTCGCGCTTCAGGTAGAGCCGCTCGATGCCGCACTCCGCGCCCAGCGCCCGGGCGCGGTACAGCGGCGTCGGCCGCCCCACATAGCCGCCCAGCAGGCCGTCGAGCTCCGCCACGAACGCCGGGTCGTCGCGGTAGCGGGCCCAGGCCTCGTCCAGCTCGTCGAGCGCCGAGATCACCGTCTCGGGCACGAAACGGCCGCCGTACGGACCGAACACCGTGGGGATCGCGCTCACCCTGCCACCGCCACCGCCGCACGGGCGCGCGCGATGAACAGGGCGACGGCGCGCAGGTCCTTCACCCCGGGGCGCGCCTCCACGCCGCTCGCCACGTCGACGACGTCGGGCCGCACCGCGGCGACGGCGTCCGCGACGTTGTCGGGCGTGAGGCCCCCCGCCAGGGCGAACGGCCGCCCGGGGGGCGTGTCCGCCAGGATCGACCAGTCGAAGCGGCGCCCCGTCCCGCCGTGCAGGCCGCGCACCGCGGCGTCGAGCAGGACGAGGTCGGCGGCGCTCGCCCGCGCCCGCTCCACGTCCTGCGGGCCGGAGACGGAGAACGCCTCGATGACGCGGCAGCCGGTCGCCGCCGCCACCTCGTCCGGGTCGCAGCCGCCGTGCACCTGCACGTGCGTCATGCCGGCCCGGGCCGCGACCGCCGCCATCTCGGCCGGGGTCGCCCCCACGAACACGCCCACGCGGGCCACCCCGTCCGGCACGGCCGCCAGCACCCGCGCCGCCCCCTCCGCGTCGACGCGGCGCGGGCTTCCCTCCGCGAGCACCACCCCGATCGCCCAGGCGCCCGCCTCGGCGCAGGCGCGTGCCTGCTCCGGCAGCGTGACGCCGCAGACCTTCACCCGCGGCGGCTCAGCCACCGACGCCGTTCTGGCTCGCGGGCTCCTGGGGCGCCCACCGCGGCAGGTACACGCGCACGGTGGTGCCGGCCCCCGGCCGGCTGTCGATCGTGAAGCTCCCCCCGAGAAGCTGCGCGCGGTCCCTCATCCCGTGCAGACCGTAGCGGGCCTGCGGCACCCCCGCGCGCGGCCGCTGCACCGACTCGGGAGCGAACCCCTTGCCGTCGTCGGCGACCTCCAGCGCGATGCCGCCGGGATCCTGGTTCAGCCGCACCGCCACGCTGCGCGCCTGACCGTGCCGGTGCGCGTTGTTCAGGGCCTCCTGGAGGATGCGGTAGAAGGTGATCTTCTGCGACAGCGAGACGTCCCGGTCGTCGAACTCCCCGCGCACCTCCGACTCGACGGCGTTCCCGGTGCGCGACTCGAACGCGATCATCGCATCCCGGAGGATCTCGGGGAGGCGGCGGCTCTCGAACTGCGCCGGCCGCAGGTGGCCGATCAGCTCCCGCATCTCGTGCAGGGCGCCCCCCAGGGTCTCGTAGATCCGCCCGAGCGCGGGGCGCAGCACCTCCGGCAGCGTCGCCCCCGCCGACTCCGCGTCGGCGAGCTCCGCGTCGAGGAGCTGCACCTCGAGGAGGGCCACCGACAGGTGCTGCGTGGGCCCGTCGTGGATGTCGAGCCCGATGCGCCCCAGCATCCGCTCGTCCGACTCCAGGATCTGCGCCATGGCGCGCTCGAGGGTCGCGTACAGCCGCGCCCGCTCCTGCAGCCACGCGAGCCGCTCCGCCACCACGCGCGCCGCGTGCCGGCACCCGTCGTCGGCGACGAGGGGCTCCGCCGACGCCGCCCACACCACGCCGCTCTGGCGCCCCTGCCCGTGCAGCGGCAGCGCCGCCCCGTACCGCAGGCCGGCGGCGACCGCGACCCCCGGCAGCAGCGCGCGCGCCTCGTCCGGCCCCACCTCCCGGGCGAAGCCGTGGCGCAGCACCTCGGTGGCGAGGATCGACGAGCCGAGGGCGACCGCGTCGCCCGGCGCGTCCCCCACCACGGCGGCGACGTTCAGGTCGCCGGTGCGGTCGTCCACCACCTCGAGCACCGCGAGCCGCGCCCCGAGGGCCTGCATGAGGGCCCGGAGGAGGCGCTCGGCGCGCTCGGCGTCCGCGATGCCGACCACGTCGAGGGATGTTGCGGCGAGGAGCGCCTGGAAGGCGCGGCTTCGGTCCTCTTCCGCCGACATGACCGCGGCATCGTATCGCAGCGCCCTCCCGCCCCGATCCGGCCTCCCGGGACCTATACGGAACGCTGGGGAGAACTACCTAACCGTTCAGGAGACGAAGTCCACGCGAGGTCGTAGGGTTCCATCCACGACGCCCGGGTCCCGATCCCGCCGGGCACACGAGTGAGGGCTGACCGTGGTGCGCATCGTCCTGGCCGACGACAACATGCAGTTCCGCGCCGTGCTCCGCCGGCTCCTGGAGCGCGACCCGGAGATCTCCGTGGTCGCCGAGGCGGCCAGCGGGGCGCAGGCGGTCGCGCTGTGCGAGGAGCTGCGACCCGACGTCGTCCTCATGGACGTGTCCATGCCGGAGCTCGACGGCCTGGAGGCCACGCACCGCCTCAAGACCGTCCTCCCCGACCTCGTGGTGCTCATGCTCTCCGTCGGGAACAAGGAGCAGGAGATCGCCGCAGGCCTCGCGAACGGCGCCGCCGAGTACCTCGTGAAGGGGACCCCCGCCACCGAGATCCTCGACGCCATCAAGCGCCACCGCCCCGTCCCCGGGGCCGCCGCCTAGCGTCTCGACTCGGAAGTCCGCATCACCACGCGGACGTGGCGGGCCGCCCCGCCCGGCGACGTGCCGGGGCGACAGGCCCCCCTTGGTCGCGCTCCGGCGGGCCGGTAGGCTGGGAGGCCACGGCGCCTGGGCACGGGCGCTCAAGTCGGATTCTGCCGACGTCGATGGTGCGTCGGGAGCCTGTTCCCGTCACGTGGAGACGTCCCATAACGTCGAAGGAACCACTCAGAGTCGCCATCGCGGACGACCACCGCCTGATGCTGGACGGCATCAAGCGGGCGCTGGAGACCGCCCCCGACATCCGCGTCGTCGGCGAGGCGATGAGCGGCGAGGAGGTCCTCGAGCTCGTCCCGGAGGTCATGCCGGACGTCGTGATCATGGACCTCCGCATGCCGAAGGGCGACGGCCTCACCACCCTCGCGGAGCTGCGGAAGGCCTACCCGGACCTCAAGGTGATCATCCTCTCGATGTTCGAGGACTCCGAGCACATCGAGCAGGCCCTCCACGGCGGGGCCGCCGGCTACGTCGTGAAGTCGATCAACCCCCTCGACCTGCCGTCCACGATCCGCCAGGTGGTGGACGGCACCGTCCACCTCGCCACGGCGCGCGGCAACGTCGCGCCCCCGCCGCCGGGGGAGGCCGCGCGGGCCGCCGCCCCCACCGCGGCGCCGCCCCTGTCCCCCACCGGCTCCATCCTCACGGAGCGGGAGCTGTCCATCCTGCGGCTCGTCGCCGAGGGGCTCAGCAACCTCGACATCGCCACCCGGCTCTACGTCACCGAGCAGACCGTCAAGTTCCATCTGTCGAACATCTACCGGAAGCTCGGGGTCGCGAACCGCACCGAGGCGACGCGGTACGCGTACCGCAACGGCCTCATCGAGTAGCCCCGCGCTCCCCCACGGGCGTACCGCGATAGGATCACCGTGTGACCATGCTCGCGACGCGGACGCCCCTCACCGTCACGCCCGCACGAGGCGACGATGGCGAGCCTGCGCAACATCCGGCGCGGCCGCACGCCGCGCGCCGTCGCACCTCCGCCGCCCCCTGAGCGGCTCGGCCCGGACGTCCGGCGCCTCGAGGCGCACGGGCTCACGTGGCTGAACATCGAGGCGCCCACCGAGCTCGAGACGGAGTGGCTCGCCGAGAACTACGGCTTCCACCCCCTGGACCTCGAGGACGTCCTGTCGCGGCGGCGGCAGCGCGCGAAGATCGACTCGTACGACGAGTACGCGTTCATCGTCCTGCACTTCCCCCGCTTCGACAAGCGCACGGGGCGCCTGCAGGCCGCGGAGCTGAACCTGTTCGTGGCGGACGACCTGGTGATCATGCTCCCGAACGAGCCCTTGAAGCCGCTGTCGGCCCTGTGGGCGCGCTGCGAGGGCCGGGAGGACGCCCGCGAGCAGTACATGTCGAAGGGCGCCGGCTACCTGCTGTACGAGATCGTCGACACGATGTTCGACTACTGCTTCCCGATCCTCGACAAGATCGGGTTCAAGCTCGACGCCCTGGAGGACGCGATCTTCGAGGGCGGCGGCTCCGGCACGGACGAGCTGGTGCGCGACATCTCCAACGTCAAGCAGGAGATCATCAACTACCGCAAGATCATCAAGCCGCAGCGGCCCACCCTGCGGCTCCTGGAGCGCAGCGTCGAGCGGTTCACCCCCGGCGACCTCGAGATCTACTTCGACGACATCGTCGACAAGAACGAGCGGATCTGGGACAGCCTGGAGAACTACCGCGAGGTCGTGGACGCCCTCGAGGCGACGAACGAGTCGGTCATCACGCACCGCCTGAACGACCTCATCCGCGTCCTGACGATGCTGTCCGCCACCCTCCTGCCGCTCACCCTCGTCACCGGCTTCTACGGCATGAACATCGACAACCTGCCGTTCGCCCACCGCGGCTGGTGGTCGGTGGTGTTCATGCTCGCCCTGATGGTGGCGATCGGCGGCGGCCTCGTCTGGTTCTTCAAGCGGAAGCGCTGGCTGTGACGGCGCGGGAGCCGGGGTCCCGCCGGGCGGCCCGTGGGTGACCCCGGGCGCGGCCGGCCGCGCGGAGACATCATGTGGGCGCCCTGGCGCATGACGTACGTCGCCGGCGGTGACCGGGACGACGACCTCCGGTGCGTGTTCTGCGCGCTTCCGCGCGAGAACGACGACGCCCGGTCGCTCATCCTCCACCGGGGCGAGCGCGCCTTCGTGATCATGAACCGGTACCCCTACAACAACGGCCACCTCATGACCGTGCCGTACGCGCACGTCGACTCGCTGCGCGACCTCGACGCCGCCACGGCGGCGGAGATGATGGCCCTCACCCAGCGGTCGCAGGCCGTGCTGGAGCGGGCGATGCGGCCGCAGGGGTTCAACATCGGCCTGAACCAGGGGCGCGCCGCCGGAGCCGGCATCGCCGACCACGTCCACATGCACATCGTGCCGCGCTGGGTGGGCGACACGAACTTCATGCCGGTGCTCGGCGACGTCCGCGTCATGCCGCAGCACCTGGACGAAACCTATGCACTCCTCCGACCGGGGTTCGCCGAATGACACTCGATCCATCCGTCTTCAAGGCCTACGACGTCCGGGGGCTCTACCCGGACGAGATCGACGAGGACGGCGCCGAGCGCGTCGGCCGCGCGTTCATCGCGGTCACGGGGGCGAAGCGGATCGTCGTCGGCCACGACGTGCGCCTGTCGTCCCCCGCCATCGCCGCCCGGTTCGTGGAGGGGGCCCTGTCCGCCGGCGCGGACGTGTGCGAGATCGGGCTGGCCGCCACCGAGATGGTGTACTTCGCGGTCGCCGACGGCGGCTTCGACGCCGGCGCCTGCATCACCGCGAGCCACAACCCGCCGCAGTACACGGGGATGAAGCTCGTCCTGGCCGGCGCCCTGCCGCTGTCCGGGGACACGGGCATCGCCGAGATGGGGCGCCTCGCCACCGCCGACGCCGCGCCGCGCGCCGCCGCGCCGGGGTCCCGCAGCCGCGACGACGGCCTCCTCGACCGCTTCGTCGAGCGCTGCCTCCAGTTCGTGGACCCCACCGCGATCCGCGGGCTGCGGGTCGTCGTCGACGCCGCGAACGGCATGGCGGGCGTCTACATGCCCCCCGTGCTGGAACAGCTCGGCATCGACGCGGTGCCGTACTTCCTCGACCCCGACGGTCGCTTCCCGCACCACGAGCCGAACCCCCTCCTCCCCGAGAACCGGGCGTTCATCGAGGCGAAGGTGCGGGAGGACGGCGCGGACCTCGGCATCGCGTTCGACGGCGACGCCGACCGGTGCTTCTTCATCGACGACCGCGGCGAGTTCGTGCCCGGCGACTTCCTCACCGCGCTTCTCGCCGACCACCTGCTGCGCCGCAACGGGAGGGGCACCGTCGTGTACGACCTGCGCGCCTCCTGGTGCGTGCGCGACGCGATCCTCGCCGCCGGCGGCACCCCCGACGAGTTCCGCGTCGGCCACGCGTTCATCAAGCGGCGGATGCGGGAGGTCGACGCCCTCTTCGCCGGGGAGGTCAGCGGCCACTACTACTTCCGGGAGTTCTCGTTCGCCGACACGGGGCTCGTGCCCGCCCTGCTCATCCTCGAGCTGCTCGCGACCCGGGGCGAGCGGATGTCGGCGCTGCTCCAGGACTTCCGCGCCCGCTACCACATCTCCGGGGAGATCAACTCCCGCGTCGACGACGCCGCGGCGGTGCTGGCGCGCCTGGAGGAGCGCTACGCCGACGGCCGCATCACCCGCGTCGACGGCCTGTCGGTCGCGTACGACGACTGGCACTTCAACGTGCGCTCCTCGAACACGGAGCCGCTCGTCCGTTTGAACCTGGAGTCCCTCGTCTCGGAGCAGGATATGGTCCGCCGGCGCGACGAGGTGCTGGCGCTCATCCGCGGATGACGGAGGGTTCGATGGCCGAGATCGAGATCGACGGGGTGCGCTACCGCGTCCTGGTGGACCACGGGCTGTGCATGGGCACGCGCGTCTGCAGCGCCCGCGCCCCGCAGGTTTTCGCGGTGGACGACGCCACCAACCTCTCCTCGCCCCTCCCGGGCGAGGTCGACGGCGGGCTGGCCGACGCCGTCCGGGAGGCTGTCGGCGACTGCCCCCAGGAGGCGATCTCCCTGGAGCGGATTGACTGACGCCGCCGCGGTCCGCGTCCGCGACCTGGAGGTCCGGTACGCGCGCGGCGGGGAGCCGGCCGTCGGGGGCGTCTCGTTCGAGGCGTCCCCCGGCGACGTCGTCCTCCTGACCGGGCCCGCGGGGTGCGGCAAGTCCACGGTGCTGCACGCGCTCCTCGGCCTCGCGCCCGCCGCCGGTGAGGTCAGCGTCCTCGGCCGCCCCCCGGGCGCCCCCGACGTGCTGCGCCGCGTGGGGTACGCCCCGCAGGGCCGCCCCGTCGACCGGCGCCTCACCGCGCGCGAGACGGCGCGCCTCGTGGCGGCCGCCCGCGGCCTGCCGGCCGGGGAGGCGGACGCCGCCCTCGAACGCCTCGGGGTGGCGCAGCCGCAGCGCCTCGCCGGGCGCCTCGACCCCGAGGAGATGCGACGCCTCACCCTCGCCCTCGCCGACATGGGCGCGCCCGACCTCGTCGTGCTCGACGACCCGTGGGAGATGCCCGAGACGGTCGAGGTGATCGACCGGGCCCGGGGCCGCGGCGCCACGGTTCTCGTCGCGATCGCCGAGCCCGGGGGCCTCGCCGGCAGCGCGACCCGGACGCTGCAGCTCGTCGGGGGTCGCGCGACCTGACCGCCGTCACCGCCCTTCTCGCCGCGGAGTGGCGCAGCGCGCGCCGCCGCCCGTGGCTTCTCATGCTCGTCGGCGTCGGCGTCGCCGCGATCGCCGCGGTCGCGGCGTTCGCCGCCCGGCACCCCGCCGCCGACCGCCCAGACGACCTTCGGGCGGGCGTCGCCGCCGTGATCCTGTACGGGGGTCTCGTCGCCGCCTGCGGCCTCGGCGCCACCGTGGTGAACCGGCCGGCGAACACGGGCTACACGGGCCTCCTCGTCGCGGCGGGGGCGCGGCGCGACGAGGTCGCCGTGGCAGCGCTCGCGGCGCGGGCCGCGGCGGTCGCCGCGTGCCTCGCGGTGTGGGGCGCGGCCGGGGAGGTCGCCAGCGTCGCGCTCGGTGCGGGCCTGGACGGTCCCCTCGCGGTACACGCCCTCGGCAGCGTCCCGACGATGCTCCTGTCCCTCGGGGGCGCGGCCCTCGCGAGCGCCGCGTTCGCGCCGTTCGCCGCCGCCGTCATCGGCGTGAGCATCCACGTCGTCGCGCAGGCCCTCGTGAACCTCAAGGCGGCATCCGACGCCGGGGTGATCGGCGACGTCGCCGAGCCCGCCATCGACGCCGCCTACGCGTTTCTGCCGCGCGTCGTCGTGTCCCCCATGATCTCCCGGCTGCAGGCCGCGGACCAGGCGCCCCTCGCCGCGCCGCGCTTCGAGGTGAACGACGTCGTCGTGACGATCCCGTCGTCCGGTGCGTTCTCCGTCGCGTGGGTCCTCGTGTGGACGGCGATCCTCGCGGCGCTCGCCGTCGTCGCCCTGCGCCGTCGGCCCCTGTAGGGCCCACTCCGGGGGTTCCGTAGAGATCCGGCGCGCGAAAGGGCCGTCGGATGCGGACGCAGGGAGGGCGAATACCGGCCCGACCGAGGACAGCTCGTACAGGCAGAGGCGGCGGACGGGGCACCTGATCTCCGGCGGAGCCTGAAGTTGGTGGGGGGTTCGCAGGGCGGGCGTTGCGATCCAGCGATGCGCGCCCGTCGGCGCGGATCGCCAGGGGCACCTGCACGGACACGCCGCCACGCCCGATGCGACCGAGGTCGCATCGGGGATCGGCGACCTGCGCGGCATCGCGATGCGGACTTTCGAGTCGAGACGCCCGCGGGGCGCCCCGCCGACCGCCCGCCCGGTCACAATCCCCGCATGACCGCCCCGCGCGCGGTGGCGCACCTCGACCTCGACGCGTTCTTCGCGGCGGTCGAGATGCACCTCGACCCGGGTCTGCGCGGGCGGCCGGTGGCGGTGGGCGGCGACCCCCAGGGGCGGGGGGTCGTGGCGACCGCGAACTACGCCGCCCGCCGCTTCGGGGTGCGCTCCGCGATGCCGTGCCGGGAGGCGGCGCGCCGCTGCCCCGGGCTCGTGTTCGTGCCGCCGCGGATCGACGTGTACCGCGAATGGTCCGCCCGGGTGTGGGACGTCGTGCGGGGCCTCGCGGATCCGGTGGAGGTCGTGGGTCTCGACGAGGGGTACCTCGAGCTCGACCCTGACCGTCCCGCCGCCCACGCCGCCGAGATCCAGCGGGCCGTGGCGGACGGGGTCCGCCTCTCCTGCTCCGTCGGGGTGGGCGGCGGGAAGACCGTCGCGAAGATCGCGTCGGACCGCGACAAGCCCGGCGGCCTCGTCGTGGTGCCGCCGGGCGGGGACGCCGCGTTCCTCGCGCCCCTCCCCCTCCGCGCCCTACCCGGCCTCGGCCCGCGCAGCGAGGAGCGCCTCCGCGCCGCCGGGCTCGCCACCATCGGCGAGCTCGCCGCCCTCCCGGACGCCGACCTCGACGCCCTCCTGCCGGGCGTCCACGGGCGGGACCTCCGCCGCCGCGCCTCCGGCTTGGACCCGCGGCCGGTGCGCCCCGACCCGCCGGAGCGGATCAGCATCAGCGTGGAGCGCACCTTCCCCGTCGACGTCGGCGACCCCGCCGAGATCGACCGGCGCCTCGCCGAGATGGCCGCCCGCCTGGAGGGCCTGCTGAGCTCCCGCGGCCGGGTGGCGCGCACCGTGACGGTGAAGGCCCGGTTCCCCGACTTCCGCACCACCACGCGCCACCTCACGGTCCCCGACCCGGTGGCCGGCGCGGACGCGATCCTGGACGCGGCCCGCACCTTGCTCGCCCGGATCCGCGGGGAGCGGGACGCGCCGCTGCGCCTCCTCGGCGTCGGCGTCCGGGGACTCACCGACCGCCGGCAGCTGCGCCTCTTCTGATCGCCCCCCGTCCTACAGGGGGCGGCGGCTGCGGAACCCCGCGCCGATCTCGTGCCAGTGGCCGATGCGCGGCTCCCCCTCCTGCCAGCACAGGAACACGGTCCGGCCGTCCCTCTCCGACGGGAAGTCGCAGATCCCCGTGTCGAGGTCCTGCACCACGATCCCCCACGTCTCCACCTGGCGGATGCCGCGGGCGACGGTCATCGACGCCTCCGCCATCGCCCGGGCCACGTCCCCTCCCCCGTTGCCCGGCGCGTGCTCCGCGATCCACGCCCGGCGGTCCGCGTCGGCCAGCACGTCGCGGGCCTCGCGCAGCTCCCGCAGGAGCCGCGTGAGCGGCCCGAGGAGGGCCGTCGCCTCCATCAGGGTGTAGCGCCGCTCCGGCGCCACCCCGCCCCTATCCGGCCGGCGCGGCGACCTCGTCGCGCTCGACCCGCCCGTACAGCGTGTCCCGCTCCACCGGGGTGCGGCCGCCCGCGCGGACCAGCTCGCGGATGCGCTCCTGGCTGAGCCCGAGCGGCGTCTGGACCGTGGTGGCGTGCGCGATCCGCTCCTCGGTGAGCGTGCCGGACAGGTCGTCGAGGCCGTAGGAGAGCGCCTCGCTGGTGATCTCCTCCCCGATCATCACCCAGTGCCCCTTGATGTGCGGGAAGTTGTCGAGGAACAGGCGGGCGACGGCGATCGTGCGGAGCTTCTCCTCCCGGGTCGGCCCCGGCAGGTACGCGAACTCCGTGTTCCCCGGCAGGAACGGCAGGGGGATGAACGCCTGGAAGTTGCCGGTCTCGTCCTGCAGCTCCCGCAGCTGCCGCATGTGGTCGACCTGCTCCTCCGGCGTCTCGAAATGGCCGAACAGGAGCGTCGCGTTGGTGCGCATCCCCTGGCGGTGCGCCTCGCGGTGCACCTCCAGCCACGTCTCGGCCGGCACCTTGCGGTCCGCGATGATCTTCCGCACCCGCGGGCTGAACACCTCGGCGCCGCCGCCCGGCATCGTGTCGTGGCCGGCGGCGATGGTGCGCCGCAGCGCCTCGTCGTGCCCCACCTTCGACAGCCGCGCGACGAAGTCGATCTCGACGGCGGTGAGCGCCGTGAGCGCGACGTGCGGCAGCGAGGCCTTCAGCTCGCGGAAGAGGTCCTCGTAGTACTCGAGGGTGTACTCCTTCGTCATCCCGCCGACGATGTGCAGCTCCGTGATGCCGAGGTCGGCGAGCTGCACGGCGCGGTCCACGAGCTGGTCGACGCTGTACGCGTACGCGCGGGGATCCTTCTCGGTCCACACCGCGAACGCGCAGAACCCGCAGCCCACCACGCAGATGTTGGTGGGGTTGAGGTGCGCGTTGACGTTGTAGGTGACCTCGTCGCCGTAGCGGCGGCGCGTCACGGCGTCGGCCGCGGCGCCGAGGTCCTCGAGGGGGGCGTCCCGGTACAGGGCGACCGCCTCCTCGGGCGTGATGCGCCCGCCGTCGGCGGCGCGGGAGAGCACGGCGTCGATCATGCGGTGAGGCTACCAGCGCCCGCGGGGGACCGACGCGGCCGCGCCGGTCGCACGACCGGGGCGGCGGGGTACGATGGTCCCGATGGCACAGCACGCGTTGAAGGAATGGGCGGTCACGATCGAGGCGCTCGCCCGCGGCGACCAGGTCCTCATCGTCCGCAAGGGGGGCATCGGCGAGAAGCGCTTCGAGCTGCCCCACCCCCGCTTCTTCCTGTTCCCCACCTACGCGCACCAGCGCCCCGAGCTGGTCAAGCCGCAGCACCACGACCGGCTGCGGGACGCCCTCGACCGGAGGGACGACCCCGAGCACCTCCCGCTCCCCGCGTGGGCGGAGATCGCCGCGTCGTACGCGATCGAGGACCAGCGGGGCCTCGACGCCGTCGACTCCCTGCACATCCTCACCCCGGACTACGCCGCCGAACGCCTCCGGTGGCGCCGCAAGCACCCCCTGTGGGCCGTGGTGCTGCGCGTCCACCGGCTCGCCGAGCCGCCGGTCCTCACCGTCGGGCCGGAGCACACGGGCTGCGTCAGCTGGGTCGACCTGCCCGAGGGGATGGAGCCCGGCGCGATGGAGCCCGCCCTGGACGACGAGGCCTTCGCCCGAGCCGCCGCCGCGGTGGAGCGGGCCCTCGCCGGCGTCGCCGCCTGACGCACGGCGCCCGGCCATCCACGGCGCGGGGACCGGGTCGGCGCGTTGCCCGCCCTGATAGCCTCGCGGCGATGCCTTTCTCCGACGACTTCGACGCCCTCCTCGCGGAGCAGCCCGGTGACTGGGCGTTCTTCGAGGTGCACGTCGCACTTGACGACCCGCGTCGCCTGACCGACGCCCGCGTCGCCCTCGCCCGGGCGAACGCACGCCCTGTGAAGGGCACGGGGGACCACGACTTCGCGATCACCGTCGCCAACACGCAGGGCCGCGGTGCCGCAGCGGGGGTGGTGCGCTCCGCCCTCCGCACGCTCGACGCGCTCGGCGTGACCGGGCACATCTGGTTCGGCGAGACGTACGAGACGCTGCGTCCCGCGCCGGCCCACCGCTACGGCCCGTAGCCGTGTACCGGGACGAGGCCGACCTCGAGCTCCTCGCCGAGCTCGCCGGCGTGCTCGACCAGGCGGTGACCGCGGCGGGCCTGAGCCCCGGCCAGTACCTCGTGCTGCGCCGCGTCGCGCGTGACGGCGCCCCCCACCCCGTCACGGACGTCGCCCGGGACCTGGGGGCGGACCCCGGGGAGGTCGCGGAGATCGCCGGCCGCCTCGTGCAGGCGGGTCTCGCAGAGGTCGGACCCGCCGGCCTCGCCGCGACCGACACCGGGGCGGGGCGCCTCGCCGTCCTCGAGACGGACGCGAACGACGCGATGCGCGACTACGTCCTGGAACGCCCCCACACGGCGACGGTCTACGGGCTGGTCGCCGCGATGCAGAGCGGGCGCTTCACCGTGGAGGACCTCCTGGAGTTCCTCGCGCAGGGCCCCACCTCCGAGGAAGACGCGGGGTGAGCGCCGCGGGCGCCGTGCCGGTCGTCCTCCTCGCGGTCATCGTCGCCCTCATCGTCGTCCTCAGCATCAGGAAGCGCCGGGACCGCGACGGGGACGGCACCGGCACCTAGTGCCGCTCCCGGTAGCGTTCGCCCCGTTCTGGCGAGCGAAGAGCCCGTCGGACGAGGACGCAGGCGAGGCCCGTACCGGGAGTACGGGCCGAGCCGAGGACAACGCTCCCGCCCGCCTTGGTCGGTGAGTCACCGGGGAATCCGGCGGTGCTCTGCAGCCGCCAGAACAGGGCAGATGTTGCCGGGCGCGGCACTCGTGCCCCGCCCGGCGTCCGGCCCCAGACGGAACCGCCATCCCAGCCTGGCAGTCGCTGCTCAGCGGCCCGCGCGGAACTGCAACGCGGACTTTTCGAGTCGAGCCTCGCTAGCGGAGGGCGCTCTCGCCGAGCGCCTCCCACACGTCGAGCTTCGTGCGGACGCGCTTGATCACCTCGTCCGTGAACTCGTCGGTGGGCGTGTGGCCGCCGAGGTCCGCGGTGCGGATCTCCTCGCCCACGGCTTCCAGCGCAGCCTCGTAGATCGCGCGGGACACCATCGTGGCCCGGTCCTCGTGCATGTAGGAGAGCACCGCGGCGCCCGCGAGGATCATGGCGAGCGGGTTCGCGACGTTCTTCCCCTCCAGCGTCGGCGCGGTGCCGTGCGGCGCCTCCGCCATGACCACCGACAGCCGGAACTCCTCGTCGAAGGCGAGGAGCAGGGACTCGGCCCCCGCGATGGAGCCGAAAAGCTGGAGGACCATGTCGGACAGCAGGTCGCCGTCGCGGTTCAGGGCGGGGACGACGAGGGCGTCGCCCGTGTGGCTCACGAGGGCGGCGAGGGCGGCGTCGATGAGGATCGGCCGGTACCGCACGTCCGGGTAGCGGGCGGCGGCCGCGTCGAGCTCCTCCTTCAGCATCCCCTCGTAGATCGGCGACACCGTCCACTTCGGCCCGCCGGTGACGGTCGCGTGCATCTTGCGCGCCTGCAGGAACGAGAACTCGGCGACGGCGCGGCAGGTGCGGCGGGAGACGTGCTCGATCCGGTACGCGACCTCGTCGTCGCCCTCACCCTCGCGGTACTCCTTCGCCCCGTACGCGTCGTCGACGGCCATCCGGACGACGGAGATCGGGGCGTGGATGCCGCCGATCGGCCGGACGCCGCTGAGGCGACGGCCCGTGCGGACGATGACCTTGCCGTCGATCTCCTCCCGCAGGATCCGGTTGGGGCTGCCGACGTCGCCGGCCTCCTCCGGGGTGATCGTCGCCGCCTTCAGGCCGAAGCCGTGGCGGCGCATCGCGGCGGCCGCGTCGTGGACCACCTGGTTCTGCGTGCCGCGGCGGTTCGCGAGGGACAGGTCGTACCGCTCGAAGGCGATCGGCAGGCCCGTCACCGCGGGTGACAGGACGCGGAGAGCCTCCTCGAGGAGCTCCTGGCCGGTTTGGTCGCCCTCCAGGACGACGAGTGTTTTCTCTTCCACGGCGCGTGAGTATACGTATGGGCTCGGGGGCGTCGGGGGGGAGCCGCCCCGGCGACGGCCGGGTGGCCCCCGATCCCGGGACGTCAGGGGTCCAGGCGCGTGACGTGGGCGGCGACGACGGCGCCGGCACCCTCGTCGCAGTCCTCCATCGCGGCGCCGAGGCGCCGGGCGAGGCTCTCCCCCACCCCCGCCGCGCCGGCGGCCTCCTCCACGCCGCGCAGCGCGTCGACGCGGTCGGCGGCGAGGGCCGCCTGGTCCGCGACGAGCGGCTCCGACGCGCGCACGAACTCCCCGTATGCGCCGCGCACCCGCTCGTGCATGCGCGACGCCTGGTCCAGGTCGGGGACGGAGGCGACGACGCGCTCCGGCGCGTCCCGCCATCCGGCCAGGTCGAGGGCCGCCTGGGCGACGCGGGCGAGCGACGCGGCGACGTCCGGGTCCTCCTCGCCGCGGGCGAGGGCGCGCCCGACGGCGGCGGCGAGACGCCGCAGCGCCGCCGCGTCGACGAGCTGCTCCAGGCGCTCCTGGAGCAGGCTCGCCGCGGCGGCATCATGGACGCGGCGGGTGGAGACCTCGGGGGCGAGCCCATCGGTGAGGCACAGGAAGCGCGGGCCGTCGAACGCGACGAGGTACCAGCGTCCCCCGCCCGTCTCGACGGCGCGCAGGCCCAGGGCGGGACCGCGGGCGATCTCCTCGGCGGCGTCCTTGGCGGATGCGAGGGCGGCGACGAGCGCG
>JBFLWO010000006.1:0-17404 GCA_040757755.1 Actinomycetota bacterium | reverse complement strand
CGCGGCGATCCGCGGCCGCGTCGAGGCCGCCGTCCTCGACGGCGACGCCCGCCGCGCCCTGGGGCAGGAGGTGGCGGCGGAGCTCGCCCGGCGCCGCCGGTCGCTGCAGGCGATCGTCGACTACGCGACCCGCCCGTCGTGCCGGCGCGCCGCGCTGCTCGCCCACTTCGGCGACACGAGCCGCCCCTCCCCGGAGGGGCGCTGCTGCGACGTGTGCGACCCGTTCCCCCTCGACACGTACGTGCCGTCCGGCGCGATCCGCGCGGCGGGGCCGCGGGCCGGCGCGGTGCGCGCCCCCCTCGACGACCTGCAGCGGCAGCGGCTGCAGCGGCTCCTCGCGTGGCGGGCCGCCGAGGCGGAGCGCCTCGGCTGGCCGGAGCACCGCCTCGTGAGCCACGCCCTCCTCGAGGACGTCGCCCGCGGAGGGCCGCGCACCACCGCCGGCCTGCAGGCGGCCGGCGTGCCGCGGCGGCTCGTCCAGCGCTACGGGCAGCGCCTCCTCGCCGCGTGCGCGCTGCGCGACGCAGACGGGGACGACGCGGCGATCGCCCAGCGGCTGTGGGACGCCCTGCGGGCGTGGCGCACGGCGCGCGCCGACGGGAAGCCCGCCTACACGATCGCCCCGGACCGCACCCTGGAGGAGATCGCCCGCGCGATGCCGGCGAGCCGCGACGAGCTGGGCGGGGTCCACGGCGTGGGCCCCGCGTTCCTCGAACGCCACGCCGACAGCCTGCTCGAGCTGCTCGAACAGCACCGCGCCTGACCCCGACGGCCGCCGCGGCCGACACGCGGTCCCGGTGCGGGATTCCACGGCCCGCGGTGCCGGGCGTTCGCCGACGTGGCAGGCCCCCGAGCGACGTAGCGTGGGGGGTGCGCCGCGACCGCCCCCGCGCGGACGGGTCCCCCAGGGAAGGAGATCGGAATGAGCGCCAGGCCGCGCATCGTGGTGGCGGGAGCGGGGTTCGCCGGCCTCGAGGCCGCGTACCTCATGCGGATGAGGATGCGCGACGACGTGGACATCACGGTCGTCGCCCCGAACGACCGCTTCGTGTTCCGCCCCAACACCATCTACCTGCCGTTCGGCGGCGACGTCGACCCCCTGCTGGTGGACCTCGCCGCGCCGTTCCGGCGGCGCGACATCACCCACCACCGCGCCCTGGTGACGGAGGTCGACCCCGTCGCGTCGACGGTGGCGACCGACGACGGGCAGACGCACCGCTACGACGCCCTGGTGCTGGCGACGGGCGCGGCGATGCGCCCCGACGAGATCCCGGGCCTCGCGGAGCACGCCTGCACGATCTGGACGATCGACGAGATGATGGAGCTGCGCACCCGCCTCGACGCGCTCGTGGCGCGTGCCCGCGACGGCGAGCGGCAGCGCGTCCTCCTGACCGTCGCCCCGAACAACAAGTGCGCGGGCCCCCGCTACGAGATCGCGTTCATGCTCGAGACGTGGCTGCGGCGTCAGGGGGTGCGCGACAAGGTCGACATCATGTACCGCACCTACGAGGCGGGCTTCATCCAGGCGTTCGGGCCGCGGCTGCACGACGTCGTGGTCGAGGAGTTCGCGGAGCGCGGCATCGACGGGCGCACCGGCGCGTCGCTGGTGGAGGTGCGCGAGGGCGAGTCCCTGTTCGCCGACGGCAGCCGCGAGGCGCACGACCTCGTCGTCGCGTTCCCCCCGTACGTCGCCCAGGTCCGCTACGAGGGTCTCGCGTCGGACGAGCGCGGGTTCGTCGCGACGCGCCTCGAGACCCGCCAGGCGGTCGACCACCCCGCCGTGTACGTGCCGGGCGACGCCGGCGACTTCCCCGTCAAGCAGGCGTTCCTCGCGTTCCTGCAGGCCGACGCGGTCGCCGACCACGTGGCGTCCGCCGTGAAGGGGAACCGCTTCGCGACCCCCTTCGACCCCGTGTCGATGTGCGTCATGGAGATGTTCGACAAGGCGACGTTCGCGCAGGTGCCGCTGCGGCTCACCGGCGACCCGGCGCGGCCGGTGGAGGTGCGGCCGGACGCCGGCGACGGCTACCGCGTGGGCGTGTCGCCTCTGTGGCGGTTCGGGAAGAAGCTCCTCGGCATGTACCTGCCGATGCGCTTCCACGCCGGCGAGCCGTTCCACGCCGGCGCCGGCTGGCAGATGATGGAGGTCGGGCTGAAGGGGATGAGCGCGGTGCTGTCGCACTGACCGCCCGCCCGGCGCGGCGGCCGCCCCCCTGAGGTGTCGCCGCCGCGCCCGGAGCGCCTCGGACCGGCCCGTAAACGACGACGGCCGCCCCATGGGGCGGCCGCGTGATCCCGCAGGTGATCCTCAGCGGATCACCGGTGTGGAAACGTCAGACGACGGTGACGTTGGTCGCCTGGGGGCCCTTCGGACCCTCCTCGCTCTCGAACGTGACCCGCTGCCCCTCCTCCAGGTTGCGGTAGCCGCTGCCCTGGATGGCGGAGAAGTGGACGAAGTGGTCCTTGCTTCCGTCGTCAGGGGTGATGAAGCCGTAGCCCTTCTCGGCGGAGAACCACTTCACGACGCCCTCTGGCATGCCTGTTCCTTCCTCGTCGGCGAGAACTGCACCTACCCGCCGAGAGCACACGCCCGACGCCGCTGCCAGTCCCGCTCGTTGATTTCGCGTCCGCGAGAGCGAACCCGCGGGATCGTAGCGGGTCCGGGCATGCCGTGGCGAGGGGCTTTCACATCCTTTGCGACGTGCGTCACGCGTCGTGCGGTGCGATCAGATGCCAGCGCCGTCGACGTTGCCGATGTTCAGGGTGTGCATGAGCGTGTCGGAGCGCAGGCCCAGCCGCAGCGTCTCGAGGGCGATCACCTCGTGGTGCGGGATGTTCCCCAGGTTCACGTTCGGCCCGAACTTCCGGATGAACCACACCTGCTGGGACTTCTGCGGGGCCTCGAACAGCAGGCGGTTCACGTCGATGGCGTGGACGATCTCGTCGATGAGGCCCATCCGGACCTCCCCGTCGCCGCGGAAGATGCCGGCGGTGCCGGTCTCGCGGGCCTCGGTGATGACCTTCCAGGCCCCGGCGCGCAGCTCCGCGTCGATCATCTCCACCCACCGGTACGGGGCGATGACCGTCTGGAGGTCCTTCGACCCGACCTCGGACAGCACCGTGAAGTCCTGGGCGAGTCGGGCGATGTAGCCGAGCTTCACCTCGTGGGGCATCTCGATGGTGCCGTCGGACACCTCGACGTGCTGCAGGCCGAGGTCCCCCACCCAGCGGCGCCACTCGTCGAACTTCTGCTGGGCGATGCACACCTCCCACAGCGTGCCGCCCAGCACCACCGGAACACCAAGGCTCCGGTAGAGGTTGAGCTTCTCGCGCAGGTTGCGGGTGACGTAGGACGTCCCCCAGCCGAGCTTCACGATGTCGATGTAGTCGCCGGCCGTCTCGAACAGGCCGTCGATCTCCGCCAGGGTCAGGCCCTTGTCGATCACGTGGGTCAGGCCCACCTGCCGCGGGCGCGGCGGCCGGCTCGGCAGGCTGAGGAACTCCGCGGACCCCGCGCCGTTGCGGCTCCGGTAGGTCTCCAGGGTGCTCATCGCGTCACCTCCGCCGCGGCACGCCCCGCGCGCCGGCCGTAGACCACGGTGTCGAGCAGCGAGTTGCCCATGAGGCGGTTCGTGCCGTGGACGCCGCCCGCGATCTCCCCCGCGGCGAACACGCCCGGCAGCGTCGTCGCGCCGTCGGTTGAGATCACGAGACCCCCGTTTCGGTAGTGAAGGACCGGGTAGACCAGCACGCGCTCACGGGTGATGTCCACCCCCGCCTTCAGGTAGCGGTTGTGGACGTAGGACAGGCGGTCGGCCGTGAACCCCGCCCCGTTCTCACGGTCGATCGCGGTGGTGTCGAGCCACACGCCGGGCCTTCCGTTCGGCGCGTTCGCGCCGCGGCCGTCCGCCACGGCCTGCGCGATCCCGGCGGCGACGACGTCGCGGGGGGCGAGCTCGTCCACGAACCGGTTGCCGTCGGCGTCGTGGAGCGTCGCGCCGTAGGAGCGGGTCGTCTCGGGCAGCGCGTAGCCGGCGAGGGGCTCCGGCCACACCGAGCCGGTGGGGTGGCGCTGCCAGCTGTCGAGCTCCCGCCCCTCCGCCCCCAGGGCGAGGGCGAGCTCCAGCACCTCCGGGGTGGCGCCCGGGTGGTTCGTGCTGGCCTCCCCGCGGCGGGCGGCCTCCCCGTACAGCCCGCCGCCGGCGGCGAGCACCACGGCGCCGGCCTCCACGACCCGCCGCTCCCCGTTGCGGCCGGGCGCGACGGTGGCGCGCCACGCGTCGCCGGCGGACTCCAGGTCCGCGAGGGGGCACGACTCCCACACCTCGGTGCCGGCGGCATGGACGGCGGCCCGCAGCGCCCGCACCATCTCCGCGCCGGTGCGCTCCCCCGCCTGCAGCAGGCGGCGGCGGCTCGCCCCGCCGCAGCGGATCAGGCGCACGCGCCCGCCGTCGCGGGTGAAGTCGACGCCGATCCGCCCGAGCCAGGCGACGGCGTCGGGGCCGGACTCGGCGAGGACCCGCACGAGGCGCGGGTCGGCGTCGCGGTGACCGGCCGCGAACGTGTCCTCGAAATGCGACTCGACGGAGTCGTCGTCCCCGACCGCGGCCTGGATGCCGCCCTGGGCCCGGCCGGTGTTCGACGCGCCCAGCGCCGCCTTCGTGGCGACGAGCACCGTCGCCCCGGCCTCGCGCGCGGCGACCGCCGCGCTCATCCCCGCGCCACCCGAGCCCACGACGAGTACGTCGACCCGACGCGCGTGAAGCGCTGAGCTCACGGCGCCCATCCTACCGCACCGCGCGCGCTTTCGTTGATGGAGAAGATAAGCCCTTCTTATCCGACGGTGGCGAGCTCGGCGCGGGAGAACTCCAGGAACGCGGTCGACAGGCGCGACGGGGTGCGGTGCGCGTGGCGCACCACCGAGAAGTCGCGGGCCAGGTCGTCGCCTTCCAGCTCGATCGCGACGAGGTCCCCGGCGTCGACCTCCCGCTCCACCGCCATGCGCGACACGACGGTCACGCCGAGCCCGTCGAGCACCGCCGCCTTGACGGACTGCTGCAGGCCGAGCTCCATGATCACGTTCAGGTCCTTCAGCCGCAGGCCGCGCTCCCGCAGCGCCACCTCGAGCACGGAGCGCACCCCGGAGCCCTCCTGCTGCATGAGGAACGGCTCGTGCACGAGGTCCTCGATGCGCAGGGACGGACGGTCGGCGAGGGGATGCCCGGGCGGGACGATCGCGACGAGCTCGTCCCGCACGAACCGCTCGAACACGAGGCCGCGGTGCGCGCGCTCCGCCCCCACCACGCCCAGCTCGAGCTCGCCGTCGAGGACCCGGTCGCACACCGTCTGGGTGTCCTGCACGACGAGGCTCACGGTGACGTCCGGATGGGCGCGGCGGAACGCCGCGAGCAGCCGCGGCAGGAGCACCTCCCCGGGCCCGGTGGAGGCCCCCAGCACGAGCCGCCCCGCGACCGTGGTGCCGAGCCCCTCCATCTCCCGCATCAGGTCCGCCTCCAGGGCGAGCATGCGGCGCGCGTAGCGCTCCAGCACCTCCCCCGCCTCCGTCACGGTCACGCGCCGGCCGCTGCGGTCCAGGAGCCGCTGGCCGAGGAGCTTCTCCAGGGACCGGATCTGGAACGACACGGCCGGCTGGGAGATCTCGAGCTCCTCCGCCGCCTGCGAGAAGGAGCCGCGGTCGACGACGGTGCGGAACGTGAGGAGGTGACGCAGGTCCACGGCGCGATGCTACCCGGGGCCGTGGACCCCACGCGGCGCGGTCACGCCGCGGCCGGCAGCTCCTCGATCTCCACCGAGACGGTCATCCCGGCGGGCGGCGCGCCCCGGTAGCTGCCGCGCAGCGGCGGCACGTCCGCGTAGTCGCGGCCCACGGCGACGCGCACGTGGTGGCCGTCGAGGCGGCCGGGGTGGGTGGGGTCGATCTCCAGCCACCCGGCGCCGGGGACGTGCGCCTCGATCCAGGCGTGGCTCTCGGCGGGACCCTCGATCGCCGGCCCGTACAGCCAGCCGCTGACGTAGCGGGCGGGCACGCCACGCATGCGGCACAGGGCGATGGTGAGGTGAGCGAGGTCCTGGCACACGCCGCGCCGCAGCCGCGCGACGACCTCGACGGGCGTGTCGACCGCGGTCGCCCCCTTCTCGTAGGCGACGGTGTCGGACACGCCCTGGGCGAGGTCGAGGAGCCACGTCTCGACGCCGCCGCCCTCGGGGACGTCGAGCTCGCGGGCGAGCGCCGCGACCTCGGGGGCGGGGTGCACGTAGACGGAGGGGGCGAGGTACTCGGCGAGGCCGTCGAGGAACGCGGGGTGGGCGAGGGCGGCCCACTGCTCGGAGGGGGTGAGGGAGTGCACGAGCCGGCCGGGGGCGGACGCCGTGACGATCGCCTCGGCGTCGACGACGAGCCGCTCGTGCGGGTCGACGACCTGGAACCAGCGCACCACGTTGCCGAAGGCGTCCATGTGGGAGGACGTGCGGGCCGCGGGGAGCACCGTGACGTCGGCGTGGTGCACGATGACGCGGCCGCTGTCGCGCGGCACGAGGCGCACCTCGTTCACGCTCTCCGTCGCCGGCCCCGCGTAGTGCAGCTCAGTTCTGTGTCTGATGCTCAGCCTGGGCATGCAGGGCTCCTCGGAGGCCGTCGGGGGATCGGGCGAAGCAGTCGGTGTCGATGGCGGCCCCGATGCCGTCGCAGCGGGCGAGGACCGTCTCGAGGAGGGCGCGCAGGCGGGCGTCGGCGGCGACGTCCCCGGCGGCGTCCAGGTCGCCGCATGCCGCGCGGGCGGCGCCGAGGGCGGCGCTGCCGGCGGGGATCGCGCCGGCGGCGGCGAGGGCGGCGAGGCTGTCGTGCACCTCGTTCAGCGCGCAGCGGATGGAGCGGGGCGAGCGGGCCTCCATCACGAGGTAGTGGGCGACGGCGTCCGGCTCGATGCTGACCGACACCTTCCGCATGAAGTCGTAGTAGGCGCCGGCGGAGCTGAGGAGGGCCCGCAGGGCGCGCACCTCCGCCTCCGGGCCCGTGGCGCTGCGGGCGGCGAGGCCGGCGCGGACGGTGGCGTCGAGCAGCCGCGTCTGCCCGGCGGCGCGTTCGAGGGAGCGGCCGAGGCGCAGGAACTGCCAGCCCTCGTCGTGGCACATCATCTGGTCGGCCACGCCGTGCACCAGGTTCGCGGCGCGGCGCACCGACCGGCAGAACGCGTACACCCCGGCCTGGTCGAGGCGTTCCTCCGACCAGTCGGCGATCTCCAGGTGGATCTCGTTGAGGGACTCCCACAGGTCCGTGGGCAGGAGGTCGCGCACCGCGTTGGCGTGGTCGCGGGCGGCGCGGACGCGGGCCTGCACGCCGCCGCGCCCCTCCGGGGCGATCACGGGCAGGGCGAGGGCGCCGAGCGCGTCGACGGCGGGCGGCGCGCCGCCGCCGAGACCGGACAGGGCCATCACCGGCTGCCACACGGAGGCCTGGGCGGTGCCGTTCGCGAGGCCCGTCTCGACGGCCATGGCGTGCCCGACCTCCATGAGTCGCGCGAGACTCTCGGCGCCCTCGACGTCCCGGCCGATGGAGAAGAACGCGAGGGCGACGCGGGCGAGCATCATCAGCTCAGCACCCACGTGTCCTTGCTGCCGCCCCCCTGGGAGGAGTTCACGACGAGGGACCCCTCCCGCAGGGCGACGCGGGTGAGGCCGCCGGGGACGACGGCGGGGGTGTCGCCGTACAGGACGAACGGACGCAGGTCGACGTGGCGGGCGCGGATGCCGCCGTCGAGGAAGACGGGGGCGCGGGACAGGTCCACGGTCTCCTGGGCGATGTAGCCGCGGGGGTTCTCCCGGATGCGGCTCGCGAACGCGGCGCGCTCCGCCTCGGTGGCGTGCGGGCCGATGAGCATGCCGTAGCCGCCGGCCCCGTCGACGGCCTTCACCACGAGGCGGTGGAGGTTGTCGAGGACCATCTCGAGGTCCTCGGGGCGTTCCAGCAGGTACGTGGGGACCTGCGGGATGATCGGCTCCTCCTCCAGGAAGTACCGGATGATGTCGGGGACGTACACGTAGACGGCCTTGTCGTCGGCGACCCCGGTGCCGACCGCGTTGGCGAGGCCGACGCCCCCCTCCCGGTACACCTGCATCAGGCCGGCGACCCCGAGCAGGGAGTCGCTGCGGAACGTGACGGGGTCGAGGAAGGCGTCGTCGACGCGCCGGTAGATGACGTCGACGGGGCGGCGCCCGGCGGTCGTCTCGATCCACACGCGCCCGTCGCGCACGCTGAGGTCGTGCCCCTGCACGAGCGGCACCCCCATCTCGCGGGCGAGGAAGGCGTGCTCGCTGTACGCCGCGTTGTACGGGCCGGGGGTGAGGACCGCGACGGTGGGGGCGTCGCGCCGGTCCGGCGGGGCGGCGGCGCGCAGGGCGTCGAGGAGCAAGAGGGGGGCGTGGTCGACGGGCTCGACGCCGTGGTGGGCGAACGCCTCCGGCAGGACCCGCTTCATGAACGCCCGGTTCTGCAGCACGTACGACAGGCCGGAGGGGGTGCGGACGTTGTCCTCCAGGACGCGCCACACGCCGCCCCGGTCGCGGACGAGGTCGATGCCGGCGATGTGGATCCACCGGCCCCCGGCGGGCTCGACGCCCACCATCTCCCGCTGGTAGCCGGGGCAGGTGGCGACGAGCCGGTTCGGCACGACGCCGTCGCGGATCGCCCGCCGCGGCCCGTACACGTCGGCGAGGAACAGGTCGAGGGCCTTGACGCGCTGCACGAGGCCCTTCTCGAGGAGCCGCCAGTCGTCGCGGGGGATGAGGCGGGGGATGAGGTCGAACGGGAACGGCTGCTCCCGCCCGGCGGAGGAGAACGTGATGCCCTGCGTCATGTACGAGCGTTCCGCCATGCGGCAGCGCGACGCGAAGGTCGCGGCGTCGGTGGCGGCGAGCCCGGCGTACAGGTCGCGGTACGCGGGGCGGGGGCGCCCCGCGGACGTGAACATCTCGTCGAAGTGACCGTCGATGCGGTACTCGGCGAACAGGGCGTTCCCTTCCATGGTCGGCGGGAACGTTAGATGCGGCCCGGCGGGGCTCCTTTGGCCCTGGGGCCAGTTTCCGGGGGTGCGGTCCGTTCGCCGTGGCGGCGGGGCGGCCGCCGCGGTTTTTCCGCCCGGGGGCCAAGGACCGGCCCGGCGACGGGGGCGACACTCCACGTCATGGTCGCCGGCTCACCCCACCCCCCTCGCCGCTGGCACTGTGCGACGTGCCGTACAGCCCGGCCGGACCGGCCGGGGCGACCGTGCGCACGCTGCCGGGGCACCGTCTGGGTCTCCCCCTTCCCAGCCCGCCCCGGCACGTGCACCCTTCTCGACTCGAAGGTCCGCATCGCGATTCCGGACGGGTAGCTGACCGGCGACTTTCGAGTCGCATCGAGCGCGGGGGTGCGTCCGTGCAGGGTTCCTGTCGCACGGAGGCGACGGGTGCGCATCGGCTGAATCGCGACGCGCACCCTGCGAAGACCCATGAGCGTCGGGCGCAGGATGTGAGGGCGGCCCCGGGCGTCCCGGCCGGGGGCTCAGCCGTCGGAGCCCCCGGCGGCGGGAGAGCGGCGCCTCAGCGGGCGCTGAAGTGGTGCGCGCCGGAGCGGCACCAGAACACGAGGCAGCCCTTGTCGGCCATCCGGGCGACGCAGACGCCCTCGCCGCCGTGGTCGGGGCACGGGCGGCGGACGCTCGCGAGGAGCCCGCCCGGACGGACCCGGACGGCGCCCTCGGGGACCGGGGTGGTGTCGGGGGCCATGATGGCCGCGATGTCGAGTGCCGTGCTCACGAGGGGTCCTCCTCGACGGTTGGTGCGCGTAGCGGGGATTCGCCGTCGAGGGCGACGGCCCTTCCGGCGCGCAGCGTCGCCCACAGGGCCCGCTCCGCACCCTCCACGTCGGCCTCCGCGACGTGCCCCGCGATGGCCGTCAGTCCGGCCCGCAGGGCCACCGGGTCGAGCGGCGGGCGCGTGGCGCGGCGGATCTTGCCATACCGGGTCGGGGTGACCGTCTCGTCGACGTTGAAGAGCTCCTCCCCCAGCTTCTCCCCCGGGCGGATCCCCGTCACCTCGACGCGGATGTCGCGGCCCGGCTCCTTCCCCGACAGGCGGATCATGTTCGTCGCCAGGTCCATGATCCGCACCGGCTCGCCCATGTCGAGCACGAAGATGTCGCCGCCGTCGGCGATGCCCGTCGCCTCGATCACGAGCTGCACCGCCTCAGGGATCGTCATGAAGTAGCGGGTCATCTCCGGGTGCGTCACGGTCACCGGCCCGCCCGCCTCGATCTGCCGGCGGAAGATCGGCACCACCGAGCCGGAGCTGCCCAGCACGTTGCCGAACCGCACCGCCGTGAACCGCGTGCCGGAGGTGCGGGCGTGCGCCTCGATGATCCGCTCCCCCAGGGCCTTCGACGCGCCCATCACGGTCTTCGGCTCCACCGCCTTGTCCGTGGAGATGAGGCAGAACCGCTCCACCCCGAGCTCCTCCGACAGCACGGCGAGCTGCTCCGTCGCGAGACTGTTGTTCGCCACGGCCTGCAGGGGGTTCAGCTCCATCATCGGGACGTGCTTGTACGCGGCGGCGTGGAACACGATCTCCGGGTGGTGCTGCCCGAACACGCGGCGCATCTCCACCTCGTCGCGGCAGTCCGCGATCACGGGGACCGGCTGCACGTGGCCGCGTTCCCGCAGCTCCCGGTCGATCTCGAACAGGTTGTTCTCGGCGTGGTCGACGAGGATCAGGGACCGCGGCCCGACCCCCGCGATCTGGCGGCAGATCTCGCTGCCGATCGACCCGCCCGCCCCCGTGACGAGCACCGACCGGCCGGTGAGGTAGCGGGCGACGCGGGCGAAGTCCACCTCGACCGGGGCGCGCCCCAGGAGGTCCTCCACCCGCACCTCGCGCAGCTGCCGCACCGTGACCTGGCCGGAGATCAGCTCCAGGAGGCCCGGCAGGGTCTTGCAGGCGACGCCCTCGGCGCGGCACGCCTCCACGATCTCCTGCCGCACCCGCCCGGGGGCGGACGGCATGGCGATGATCACCTCGTCGACGCGGGCCTCGTGCAGGATGCGGGGGAGCTGGTCCCGGGTGCCGAGCACCCGCGTGCCCTGCACCCGCAGCCGCCTCTTGCGCGTGTCGTCGTCGATCAGGCCGACGGGGATGTAGCCGAGCGACCGGTTGCGCTTCATCTCCCGCAGGAGGGTCACGCCGGCGTCGCCCGCCCCGACGATGATCACCTCGCGGCCGCGCGCCACGATGTCGCCGCGCGCGGGCCGCTCCACCAGGCTGCGCACCACGAACCGCGCCCCGCCCACCAGCACGAGGGTGAGGACGAAGTCGAAGGCGAACACGCCGCGGGGCACCGGCTTCAGGTTGTCGGGGCGCCACAGGGACAGCACCGCGATGAGGACGACGCTCGACAGCGCGCACGCCGCGACGATCGTCTGGAGGTCCCGCATGCTCGTGAACCGCCACCACTTCGTGTAGAAGCGCGCGGCGAGGAACACGAGGAGCTTGATCGCGACGGCGATCGCGACGGTGCCGAGGAACAGGCGCTCGTACCGGCGCGGCAGGTCCCCGTCGAAGCGGGTGAGGTACGCGAGCCAGTAGGCGAGGGCGATCAGCCCGGCGTCGACGGCCGCCTGGCCCAGACGGTGGGCGGAGCTCCGCCACACGCGGGAGTTCTGCAGGCGGCTCACCGGGCGGGCAGTCTAGTCGATGCGGCGGCCGCGCCCGTCCCGGCCGGGTCCCCGGCCCGCGAGGCGGGTCAGGCGAGGCGGCCGGCGAAGGTGCTGCGCAGCGTGGAGAGCACCGCGTCGTCGTGGGCGACGGTGACGCTCACGACGGGGGTGGAGGCGGCCTCCGGGCCGTACATCGCGAGGGCGGCGCCCAGCGCGACGCCGTCGGGGACGGCGAAGCCGGACTCGCGGCCGTCCGGGGTGCGCCCGGAGACGCTCACGACCCGGGCGCCCGCCGGGAGCGCCGCGACGAGCTCGGCGGGCGGAACCGGCGCGGTGAAGGTGAGGACGTCGACGCCGGTCCCGGCCTGCGCGAGCGGCGCGACCGGCGCCGCGGCGGACGCGGCGGGGGTGTCGGCGGTGCCCGCCCCGGTGAACGGCGCGGTGACGAAGAGCGCCAGCCCGTAGGCGACCAGGGTGGACTTCACGAGGCGGAGGGGGCGCGGGGCAGCCATGCACCCCGCTCATCGGGCATGCCCGGCGGGCGGGGCATGGGCATTGCCTCTACCCCCCGGGGCGCCGGGCGACGACCTCGAGGCGCACGAAGTCCACCACGCCGCCCGGCATGCGCCGCGCGACCTCCTCGACCAGGCGGTCGGCCGCGGGCCCGTCGAGCGGGTCGAGGAACGGGCCCAGCGCCACGGCCCGCAGGTAGCGGGGCAGCTCGTCCGGCGGCAACCGCACGGGCCGCGGGACGAGGGCGACGTCGTCGACGGCGAGGCCCGCCGCCGCGAGGCGCCGGCGGGTGTCGTCGACGGTCGGGAACGTCCAGGGCCCCTCCCCCGGCCCCAGGTCGGAGAGCGCGGCGAGGATCGCCGCGACGTTGCCCGCCCCGCCGAGCTCCGCGACGAGCCGGCCGCCGGGGGCGAGGACCGCGGCGAGGTCGCGGAACAGCCGGTCGTGGTCGGCGACCCAGTGCAGCGCCGAGGTCGACACGATCGCGTCGACGGGGGCGGGGAGCGGCAGGGGCGCGGCGAGGTCGGCGTGCAGGAACGTGACGCGGGGGTCGCCGCCCAGCCGCTCGGCGGCCCGCCGCAGCATGTGCCGGGATGCGTCCACCGCCACCACGCTTCCGCGCGGCAGGCGGGCGAGGAGCGCCTCGGTGACGCGGCCCGTTCCGCACCCCGCGTCGACGACGGTCTCCGCCCCGTCCAGGGGCAGACGGTCGAGGAGGGCGACGCCGCGCCGCGTCATCGGCGTGGCGACCGTGTCGTATCCGGCGGCATCCCATTCGCGTGGCATGCACGGCACGCTACGGCCGGAACCGCCATCGCGCCAATCCATCGAACGGATGGATCTATAGTGATCTCCCATGGACTGGCTGCGTGACGCGCCGCGCCTGCGGGCCTTCCTCGCCGTGACCGACGCCGGGAGCTTCACCGCCGCGGCACGGCGGTTGGGCGTGAGCCAGCCCGCCGTGTCGGCGCACGTCGCGGCGCTGGAGCGCGAGCTGGGCGAGCGGCTCGTCACGCGGGATCGCGCGGGGGCGCGCGTGACGCCGGCCGGCGCGGCGTTCCGCCCCCACGCCGCCCGCCTCCTCGCGACGGCCGAGGCCGCGGCCGTGGCGGTGGACGGCGTCACTGCGCCGCGGCGGCGCCACCTGCGCGTGGCGGGCGGGGAGGTCCTGATGAGCCACGTCCTGCCGCCGGCGCTCGCACGTCTGCGCGCGTCCCTCCCGCGCCTCACCGCCGTCTTCACGATCGCCGACGACGTGACCGTGGTGGAGGCGCTGCGCGGCGGCGCCGTCGAGTTCGGGCTGGTCACCGACCGCGCCCCCGTGGGGGACCTGCCGTACGCCGACGTCGGGGAGGACCGCCTCGTGGGCCTGGTCCCGGCCGGGCACCGGCTCGCGACGCGGACGCGCCTGCCGGTCGCCGCCCTCGCCGCCGAGACGCTCGTGGCGCGGGACGCCGGGGCGGTCGACCGGCGCGAGACGGAGCATCTGCTCGCGCAGCACGGCGTCTCGCCCCGCGGCCGGCTGATCGCGCACTCGTTCGAGGCGGCGCACGCCTGCGTCGCCGCCGGCCTCGGCGTCGCGGTGGCCCCGGGGATCGCGGCGCGCCACCTGCCGGACGCGGTGGCGGCGGTGCCGATCGCCGAGGCGCCCCGGCTCGTCTACCGCCTCGTCAGCGCGGCGTCGGCGCCGCCCACCCTGCGCGACGCCCTCACACGGGCCCTGCGGGAGGAGATCGCCGGGTAGGGGGGGTCAGCCGATCCGGACGCTGACGCGCGACACGGTCTTGCCGTCCACCAGGAGCAGCGCGCGCCACCGCCCCCGCGGCAGCCCCGTGGGGCTCGCCACGAACGCGTCGATGACGCGGGCCCGCGGCTTGCCGATGGGCCGGCGCCCCGTGGGGCGCCCGTTCGGAAGCAGGATCCGCACGGCGATCGGCGCGCCCGTCTTCGGCAGCACCAGGAACTTGAAGCGGAAGAACAGGCGGTTGAGGCGGCGCGGGATCGACGTGGCGGGCGGCCCGCCGCGGATCGAGCTGGCCGACGCGGACGCGACGATGCCGCGGCGCGGCGACGCGATGGTGACGGACCGGGTGGCCGTCGCACCGCCCGTCGGGGTGACCCGCACGCTGTACGCGCCGGGCAGAAGCCGCGTCGGCAGGCGGAGGGACAGGGAGAACGTGCCCGCCGGGAGCGACACGGTGCGGCTGAGCTCCACCCGGGAGCGCCCGCGCTCGGTGAGCTCCACCCGGGCGCCGACCGCCTGGGAGGCGCGGCCCGCGACCTTCAGGTTGCCGGTGAACGCACGGCCCCGGTACGAGCCCGCGATCGACGCGGACGTCAGGGTGACGGCCGGCGCCTCCGGCGGCGGCGGGGGGGCGGCCGGCACCGCGGCGAGGCGGCGCGCGTACACCTCGATCTCGTTGTTGCCGAGGAGGCCGCCGACGTCGTCGCCCTGCCATGCCACGACGTACGCCGCCTCGCGGGTGCTGGAGGCCGCCGCCGCGGAGAGCGCGTCGAAGTCGGCGTTGCCGTCGGGCCCCATGATCGACAGGCGGGTGTCGCCCCCGACCGGGGTGCCGTCCTGGGCGAGGCGCTGGACGAACACCTCCTGCTCGTTGTCGACGAGGGGGGCGGTGCCGTCGTCGCCGCTCCACGCCACGAGGTACTCGCCGGCGGTGACGTTGAACGCCGCGGACGCCCCGGCGGCCGCGAACAGCGTGCTGCCGTCCGGACCCATGCTCGACACGCGGAAGTCGTCGTTGCCCAGCTCCGCGCCGGCGGCGCTGAGCCGCTGCACGAAGATCTCCCGCGCGTTGTCGACGAGGGGCGGGATGTCGTCCTGGCCGGTGAACGCGACGAGGTACTCGTTCGCGGTGGGGTTGTAGGCGACCGACGGGTCGTCCGCGTCGAACGAGGTGTTCCCGTCGGGGCCGAGCTGGGAGATCCGCTGGTCGTCGGTGCCGATCTGCCCGGCCGAGGCGTTCAGCCGCTGGACGAAGATCTCCTCGTCGCTCTGGCCCGGCACGGTGTCGTCCCCCGACCAGGCGACGAGGTACTCCCGGGCGACGGTGTTGTAGGCGACGGACGGGTCGAGGGCGTTGAAGAGGTTGGTCGCGTCGCCCATGTCGGAGATGCGGACGTCCCCGCCCAGCTCCATCCCCCCGGGGTTGACGCGCTGCACGTAGATGTCGAACGCGTCGACGCCGGCGGTGGAGCTGTCGTCTCCGGCCCACGCCACCAGGTACTCGTTGCTGGAGGAGTTGTGGGCGACGGTGGGCATGATGGCCCGCGCGTTCGTCTGGCCGTCGGTACCCATCTGGGACAGCCGCGTGTCGACGCCGATCGGGGCGCCTGCCGCCGAGACGCGATGCCCGATGATCTCGAACTCGCCGTCGGTGGTCTCGTCCCCCGTCCAGACGACGAGGTACTCGTCGGCCATCGCGTTGTAGGCGACCGCGGGGCGGTGGTCGCGGGAGGCGCCGAAGGTGGCGGTGCCGTCCACGTCGGAGATGCGGAACCGCGCCGCGGCGGGGGCCCCCGCCGCGGTGAGGCGGCGGCCGTACACCTCGGTGTCGCCCTCCAGCGGGGTGTCGTCCGACAGCCACACCACGAGGTACTCGTCGGCGGTGGAGTTGTAGGCGATCGCGGTGTTCGGGGAGATGGGCGACGGGCCGAAGTTGACGTCCCCGTCCGGCCCCATGTCGGAGACCCGCACCTTGTCCCCGGTGGGGACGATGGCGAGCGCGGTGGCCGCCGCGGCGAGCGCGGCGACGGCGAGGAGGAGGGTGGCGAGGGCGCGGGGGCGGGCGCGGCGCCTGGCGGCGGATGTCACGGGCGGGAGCATAAGACGGCGCCCCGGACGGCGCCACCGGACCGGGTGGCGGTGTCACCCGGTGACGGCAGGCGGTGCGGCGGCGGCACCCATACCCTGTCCGGCGGATGCCGCGCGCCACCCGCCACGACCGCGACCTGGCGCGCCTCGCCGTCCCCGCGCTCGGGGCGCTCGCGGTGGAGCCGCTGTACGTCCTCGTCGACACCGCGATCGTCGGGCACCTCGGCACGGCGCAGCTCGCCGGGCTCGCGCTGGCCGGCACGCTCCTGTCGACGGCGATCTGGCTGTGCAGCTTCCTCGCCTACGGCACCACCGCGCAGGTGGCGCGCCTGGTGGGGGCGGGACGCCGCGACGACGCGCAGCGCCTGGCGACGCAGTCGCTGTGGCTGGCGCTCGCGCTGGGGGCGGCGATCGCCGCGGGGTTCGCCGTCCTCGCCGGGCCGGTCGTCGCCGTGATGGGCGGGGACGGCGCCGTCGCCGACAAGGCGGTGACGTACCTCCGCGTCGCCGCGGCGGGCGCGCCGTTCGCGCTGGTCGCCCTGAGCGGCCAGGGGTACCTGCGCGGCGTGCAGGACATGGTGACGCCCCTGCGGATCCTGCTGGCGTCGAACGTCCTGAACGTGATCCTCGAGGTCGCGTTCGTCTACGGGCTGGACATGGACGTCGCCGGGTCCGCCCTCGGCACCGTCATCGCCCAGGCCGCCGCCGCGGCGGCGTTCCTCCCGCGCCTCATGGCCCGGCGGGAGCGTCCCCGGCTGCGCCTCATGCGCCCCCTCGCCCGCATCGGCGGGGACCTGGTGGTGCGCACCGGGGCGCTCCTCCTGGCGTTCACCGTGGCCACCGCGGTGCTCGCGCGCGTCGGGCCGGGGAGCCTCGGCGCCCACCAGGTGGCGTTCCAGCTGTTCGTGTTCCTCGCCCTCGCCCTCGACGCGATCGCGGTCGCCTGCCAGGCCCTGGTCGGCACGCACCTGGGGGCGGGGCGCGCCGCCGAGGCCGTCGCCCTGGCGCGGCGCGCCACCGTGTGGGGGCTCGCCGCGGGGGTCGCGCTCACCGTGACGCTCGCCGCGCTCGCCGGGCCCCTGCCGCGCGCGTTCACCGACGACCCGGCGGTCCTGACCCGCCTCGACGGGATCTGGTGGCTGTTCGCGCTGATGCAGCCGGCGAACGCCGTGGTGTTCGTCCTCGACGGCGTGCTGATCGGGGCGGGCGACACCGCCTACCTGCGCCGCGCGATGATCGTCGCGGTCCTCGCGTTCCTGCCCCTCGCCCTCGCCGCCGAGCCGCTCGGGTGGGGGCTTCGCGGCGTGTGGGCGGCCCTCGCGCTCCTCCTCGCCGCCCGCCTCGCCGGGAACGT
>JBFLWO010000005.1:0-17439 GCA_040757755.1 Actinomycetota bacterium | reverse complement strand
GGGTCGCCTCACCGCCGGGGCGCCCCGATGGCGGCGCCGCCCGGCGAGCTCCGGCCGCCATCCGGCGCACCGCGCCCATCTCCGGGCGCTCCGTTGCACCGGCTTCCGTCCTAGCGCCCCCCGTTGCTTAGACACCCCTCCGCCCTCCCCGTTCAGCCGGGATGCCGGTGCTCCCGCCCCGCTGGCGGGAGACGCATCGCCCCCGGACCCCGGACGTGCCGGCACGCAGAACCGTGGTCCGGGCAGATCCCCCGCCGGGCCCGTCCGTCATGCGGCGAGCCCGGTGAAGGGGCCCGCGTCGACCGCCCGTCCGCCCGGCGCGCCGGCTCCCGCCCCGCTGGCGGGAGACGCATCGCCCCCGGACCCCGGACGTGCCGGCACGCAGAACCGTCGTGACGGCCGATCCCCCGCCCGGCCCGTCCGTCATGCAGCGAGCCCGGTGAAGGGGCCCGGGTCGACCGCCCTTCCGCCCGCGGCGCGGCCCGAACTGGTCACGCGGGACTCCGCCCGTCGGGACGGACGCTGACGGTCGCCCCCGCTCCGCTCGCCTGGACGCAAGCGGACGGTGGCGCCCCGCTGGGCTCTCTCCCAGGAGCCGGCGACTGCGACGGCGTCGCGCACCCAGGCTGTCCCAGCCCCGCCACTGAGCCCCGAACGGGGCCGCAAACGACGAGAGCCGCGTCGGGCGTACCCGGCGCGGCTCTCACATCAATCCCGGCGGCGACCTACTCTCCCGCGGGCCTTCGCCCGGAGTACCATCGGCGCTGAGGGGCTTAACGACTCTGTTCGGAATGGGAAGAGGTGTGACTCCCTCGCTAAGACCACCGGGAAACCTGGTGGGGGCGCGTACCCTGAAGACTGCATAGCGGCAATTGGTGTGCTCTGAAGTTTGTCAAGCCCTCGGCGTATTAGTACTGGTCTGCTGAACACATCACTGTGCGTACACATCCAGCCTATCAACCAGGTGGTCTACCTGGAGCCTTACCCCCTCGAAGGGGTGGGAGATCTCATCTCGAGGTGGGCTTCCCGCTTAGATGCTTTCAGCGGTTATCCCGTCCAGACGTAGCTAGTCAGCAGTGCCGTTGGCACGACAACTGATACACCAGAGGTCTGTTCAACCCGGTCCTCTCGTACTAGGGTCGACTCCCCTCAAATCTCCAACGCCCACCGCAGATAGGGACCGAACTGTCTCACGACGTTCTGAACCCAGCTCGCGTGCCGCTTTAATGGGCGAACAGCCCAACCCTTGGGACCGACTTCAGCCCCAGGATGCGACGAGCCGACATCGAGGTGCCAAACCCTCCCGTCGATGTGGACTCTTGGGGAGGATAAGCCTGTTATCCCCGGAGTACCTTTTATCCGTTGAGCGACGGCAATTCCACTCTCTACCGCCGGATCACTAAGGCCTACTTTCGTACCTGCTCGACTTGTAGGTCTCGCAGTCAAGCTCCCTTATGCCTTTACGCTCTACGCACGATTTCCAACCGTGCTGAGGGAACCTTTGCGCGCCTCCGTTACAGTTTGGGAGGCGACCGCCCCAGTCAAACTGCCCACCTGACACTGTCCGAGAGCCGGATCACGGTCTCCCGTTAGACGCCCAGAACACCCAGGGTGGTATCCCAAGGGTGGCTCCACAAGGGCTGACGCCCCTGCTTCCCAGCCTCCCACCTATCCTGGACAAGATGTCCCAAACGCCAATATCAAGCTGCAGTAAAGGTTCACGGGGTCTTTCCGTCTTGCGGCGGGTAATCGGCATCTTCACCGATACTACAATTTCACCGAGTCCCTCGTTGAGACAGCGCCCAACTCGTTACGCCATTCGTGCAGGTCGGAACTTACCCGACAAGGAATTTCGCTACCTTAGGACCGTTATAGTTACGGCCGCCGTTTACCGGGGCTTGGTTTCAAGGCTTCGCCTTACGGCTAACCCCTCCACTTGACCTTCCGGCACCGGGCAGGCGTCAGCCCCTATACGTCGTCTTTCGACTTCGCAGAGACCTGTGTTTTTGGTAAACAGTCGGTTGGGCCAAGTCGCTGCGGCCCCCTCGAGCTTTGGCCGGTGAACGGCCTGACTCTACCGGGGCGTCCCTTCTCCCGAAGTTACGGGACCATTTTGCCGAGTTCCTTAACGAGGGTTCTCTCGATCACCTTGGTATGCTCTACCTGCCCACCTGTGTCGGTTTTGGTACGGGCGCGTTCCCACTCCCTAGAGGCTTTTCTCGGAGGCTTGGGATCAGCGACTTACGGCCGAAGCCGATCGGCATCCCCTCTCGGACGCATGGGTCCCGGATTTTCCTAGGACCCGTCCTACCGGGTTACCCGTGGACGACCAACGCCACGGTTCGCTTACCCTTCCCCGTCCCCCCATCGGTCAAACGTGGAAGACGCGGTACAGGAATATCAACCTGTTGTCCATCGCCTACGCCTGTCGGCCTCGGCTTAGGTCCCGACTAACCCTGAGAAGACGAGCTTTACTCAGGAACCCTTGGGCATTCGGTGGAGGGGATTCTCACCCCTCTTTCGTTACTTATACCGGCATTCTCACTTCCCGGCGCTCCACGGCTCGCTTGCCGCGGCCGCTTCACTGCACCGGGAACGCTCCCCTACCGCTCCGCCTTGCGGCGAAGCCCACAGCTTCGGGGGCTGGCTTGAGCCCCGTTACATTATCCGCGCACGAACACTTGACCAGTGAGCTATTACGCACTCTTTAAACGAGTGGCTGCCTCTAAGCCAACATCCTGGTTGTCTCTGCATTCGCACAACGTTTTCCACTTAGCCAGCGCTTAAGGCCCTTAGCTGGTGGTCTGGGCTGTTTCCCTTTCGACGACGAAGCTTATCCCCCGCCGTCTGACTCCCATGCTCTGGACCCACGGCATTCAGAGTTTGTATGACTTCGGTAACCTGGTGGGGCCCCTAGGCCAAACAGTGCTTTACAACCGTGGGTGAACGCATGAGGCTATACCTAAATATATTTCGGGGAGAACCAGATATACCTGAGCTTGATTAGCCTTTCACTCCGATCCACAGGTCATCCCCGCCGTTTTCAACCGACGTGGGTTCGGTCCTCCACGAGGTCTTACCCCCGCTTCAACCTGCCCATGGATAGATCGCTCAGCTTCGGGTCTACCGCATCCGACTGAATCGCCCTGTTCAGACTCGCTTTCGCTACGGCTCCGTTAACTTAACCTTGCCGGATACGAGTAACTCGCCGGTCCGTTATGCAAGAAGTACGCAGTCACCGGCACGAGGCCGGCTCCTACCGCTTGTAGGCACGCGGTTTCAGGTTCTATTTCACTCCCCTCCCGGGGTGCTTTTCACCTTTCCCTCACGGTACTAGTTCACTATCGGTCGTCAGGGAGTACTTAGCCTTACGGGGTGGTCCCCGTGGATTCCGACCGGGTTTCCCGTGCCCGGTCGTACTCAGGAAAACGTCGGAGAGGGCGGAGGGTGTCGCATACGGGGCTCTTACCCGGTTTCGCGAACCGTTCCAGGTTGCTTCTGCTACCGACCGCCTTTGTAACTCTCTGCCCGCGCTGCGGCGCGAGCGTGACGCTCCTACAACCCCGATCGAGATAGGCCCGCAGGCAATCGCGCCCGATCGGTTTGGGCTCGTCCCCTTTCGCTCGCCACTACTCAGGGAGTCGAGATTTCTTTCCTTTCCTCCGGCTACTGAGATGTTTCACTTCGCCGGCTTGCCTTCACCCGCCCTATGTGTTCAGGCGGGGATACGCGCGCATTACCACGCGTGGGTTCCCCCATTCGGAAATCCGCGGGTCAAAGGTTGTTCAGCACCTCACCGCGGCTTATCGCAGCCGTCCACGTCCTTCATCGGCTCCTGACGCCAAGGCATCCACCGCGTGCCCTTCGTATCTTGACGATAGAGCACACCTACACCGCTATGCAGTTTTCAAGGTACGTCGCCCCCGGGACGGACTGCGCCGCCCCGTGAATCGGGCTCTACACCGAAGGACCCTCCGACGGACGAACGCCCGGCGCCGGCCGTGGGCCGGGCATCCGGGTGGCTCGCCGATCCGGAGCGCGCGCCGTGGGCGCGGTCCTTCAAAGCTGAGCAGCATGCCATCCGCGCCCCCTTCGTCGGGCCGGCGCTTCACGAACCCCTGCCTTTTCAATGGCGGTGGTTGCGCGCGGCCCCGACGGGCACGGATGGACCAGGTCTGTCGACGTTGAGCTCTAGAGCGCGCTCTCCGCGTAATCCGGCTCGAGGCCGGGCGGGGAGCTCGACGGGTTCCGCCGAGGCGGACCCGGAGCCCTAGGGAACGGGGAGAGCCCCGTTCCGTCCCTAGAAAGGAGGTGATCCAGCCGCAGCTTCCGCTACGGCTACCTTGTTACGACTTCACCCCAATCGCTGACCCCACCTTCGACAGCTGCCTCCCTTGCGGGTTAGCCCACCGGCTTCGGGTGTTGCCAACTTTCGTGGTGTGACGGGCGGTGTGTACAAGGCCCGGGAACGTATTCACCGCGACGTTGCTGATTCGCGATTACTAGCAACTCCGACTTCATGGAGGCGAGTTGCAGCCTCCAATCCGAACTGGGACCGGCTTTGTGGGATTCGCTCCGCCTCACGGCATCGCAGCCCTCTGTACCGGCCATTGTAGCACGTGTGTAGCCCTGGACATAAGGGGCATGATGACTTGACGTCGTCCCCACCTTCCTCCGGTTTGTCACCGGCAGTATCCCATGAGTCCCCGACATGACTCGCTGGCAACATGGGACAGGGGTTGCGCTCGTTGCGGGACTTAACCCAACATCTCACGACACGAGCTGACGACAGCCATGCACCACCTGTGACGGCGCTCCGAAGAGGGACCCTGTTTCCAGGGTTTGCACCGACATGTCAAGCCCAGGTAAGGTTCTTGGCGTTGCGTCCAATTAAACCACATGCTCCGCTGCTTGTGCGGGCCCCCGTCAATTCCTTTGAGTTTTAGCCTTGCGGCCGTACTCCCCAGGCGGGGCACTTAATGCGTTAGCTACGACACGGACGGAGTCGACACCGCCCACATCTAGTGCCCATCGTTTACGGCGTGGACTACCAGGGTATCTAATCCTGTTCGCTCCCCACGCTTTCGCGTCTCAGCGTCAGTACCGTTCCAGGAAGCCGCCTTCGCCACCGGTGTTCTTCCTAATATCTGCGCATTTCACCGCTACACTAGGAATTCCGCTTCCCTCTCCCGGACTCGAGCACGGCAGTATCCGATGCAGGCTTGGGGTTGAGCCCCAAGGTTTCACACCGGACTTACCGCGCCGCCTACACGCGCTTTACGCCCAATGATTCCGGACAACGCTCGCCCCCTACGTATTACCGCGGCTGCTGGCACGTAGTTAGCCGGGGCTTCTTCTGCGAGTACCGTCACCACACAGGGCTGTTAACCCAGGTGGCCTCGTCCCCGCTGAAAGAGGTTTACAACCCGAGGGCCTTCTTCCCCCACGCGGCGTCGCTGCGTCAGGCTTTCGCCCATTGCGCAAGATTCCCCACTGCTGCCTCCCGTAGGAGTCTGGGCCGTGTCTCAGTCCCAGTGTGGCTGATCGTCCTCTCAGACCAGCTACGCATCGTCGCCTTGGTAGGCCGTTACCCCACCAACAAGCTAATGCGCCGCGGGCCCATCCTAGGGCGGAGGCCGAAGCTACCTTTTCCCGCACGGCCTTGAGACCGTGCGAATCATGCGGTATTAGCCCGAGTTTCCCCGGGTTGTCCCGCTCCCTAGGGCAGGTTACCCACGTGTTACTCACCCGTTCGCCGCTGTACTCACTCCCGAAGGAGCTTTCTCGCTCGACTTGCATGTGTTAGGCGCGCCGCCAGCGTTCGTCCTGAGCCAGGATCAAACTCTCCGTGAAGAAACCTGTCGCGTCCCTCCCCGGCCGGCCGAAGCCGTCGGATCGGGACACAGGATCTTTCGGATGATGCCCCCGGTCCCCGCTGAGGTGGACCGTGGACATCGGCGTTGTCGCCCGCATCCCCGGTTGCCGCGAAGCGGCACGAGGGCGGGCTGACGGGGTTCGTGAAAAAACCTGGTCACCGTTGCCGTCGCTGTGTCGACACCGGCCGGCTGGCCGGGTCGCGACGACACGGTGCATGCTGTTCAGTTTTCAAGGAGCACCCGGCTGGTTCGCCGGCCCTCCCCCGCTCCACTCACGAAAACGGCCCCCTCGGTTTCCCGGGGAGGCCGCACCAAGCACGCGATCTCTCGTCGCGCTAGGCGGGTGACCCCTCGGGTGGGAAGACGTTTCGCAGTCTCACGGGCGAAAGTGTGCGAAGCACGTTCTCAGTGATTCGCGCCGAGGCAGTATACGCCCACCGCGACGCGCGTCAACCCCCGGACCCGAACATTTCCGGATCCACCCGCTCGGAGCGGGAAAATGCCGTGACCGGGGGATGCTCAGGCCTCCACGCGGACGCGGGCGAAGCGCCGCCGGGCGCGGATCACGCGGCCGTCGAGGCCCTCCGCGGGCACGTCGATGTCGGCGAGGCGCTCCCCGTCCGCGGTGACGCCCCCCTGCTGGATCAGCCGGCGGGCCTCGCTGCGGGACGCCACGCCCAGGTGCTCGACGAGGAGCGCCGGCACGTGCAGGGTTCCCGCCGGCACCGCCACCTCGGGCACGTCCTCCGGTGCCTGGCGGTCACGGACGGTCCGGTCGAAGTGCGCCTCGCCGCGTGCGCCGGCGCCGGGACCGTGGAACCGGTCGGCGATGAGGCGCGCCAGGCGGCGCTTCTCCGCGCCCGGATGGCCCGACGGGCCCGGCTCCCCCGGGGCGAGGAGGCCGTAGAAGGTCGCCATCGCCTCGTCCGGGATGCTCATGACCTTGCCGAACTGCTCCTCGGGCGGCTCGGTGACCCCGATGTAGTTGCCGACCGACTTGCTCATCCGCTCGTGCCCGTCGGTGCCCGGGAGGATCGGCATCGTGAGTGCCACCTGCGGCGCCATGCCGTAGGCCTGCTGCACCTCCCGCCCCAGCATGAGGTTGAACAGCTGGTCGGTGCCGCCGAGCTCGACGTCGGCCCGCACCGCCACCGAGTCGTACCCCTGCATCAGCGGGTAGAGGAGCTCGAGGACGGAGATCGGCCGGTCGGCGTCCATCCGCTCCGCGAAGTCGCGCCGCCGCAGAAGCTGGTTCACCGTGGCGCTCGCCGCGAGTCGGAACAGCGGCTCGAGCCCCATCCCGGCGAACCACTCGCCGTTCGGCCGCACCTCGGTGCGCTGCGGGTCGAGGATCTTGAACGCCTGCTCACGGTACGTCGCGGCGTTCGCGTCGATCTCCTCCGGGCTCAGCATCGGCCGGGTCGACGTGCGCCCCGACGGGTCGCCCACCCGGGCGGTCCAGTCCCCGATGATGAGGACCGCGACGTGGCCCGCCTCCTGGAACTCGCGGAGCTTCTGCAGCACCACGGTGTGTCCCAGGTGGATGTCGGGGGCCGTGGGGTCCACGCCGAGCTTCACCCGCAGCGGCCGGCCCAGCGCCAGCTTGCGCTGCAGCTCGCCCTCCGGAAGGCACTCCACCGCCCGCGCCGCGAGATCCGCCGCCGCGCTCACGCGGCCACCATCGCCGCCGGGAAGGGACGGGACACGAACGGGGAGCCCGCCACGCCCAGCCGCCACGGCCGGTCCGCGGCCCGCGACACCCCGATCCGGGGGCCGCACACGACGTCCACCGGGTCGCGCCGCTCGTGCAGCGACACGGCGCCGTGCAGGAGGGACGTGCCGTTCACGCGGTCGTCGATCGCCAGGGCGCGCGTGAGGCGCCCCGGCCCGGCGCACAGCCGGCGGTCCGGCACCCCGGGGCGCCGGCCCCGCATCACCTCGACCCCGCGGGTCGGCGCCAGCGCCCGGATCAGCACGGCCGAGCCCGTCCCCTCCGCGTCGCACACCACGTTCATGCACCAGTGCATCCCGTAGCTGCGGTACACGTAGGCGTGGCCCGGCGGGCCGAACATGACGCGCGCCCGGGGCGTGGGACCCCGGAAGCTGTGCGACGCGGGGTCGTCCTCCTGGTACCGCTCCACCTCCACGATCACACCCCCCACGCCGTCGTGAACCAGCAGGCAGCCGAGAAGATCGGGCGCCACCACCTCCACCGGCCGGGCGAAGAACCACGCCCCCAGCCGGGGCGGGACCTCAGAAGAGGGCATCCTGGTCGCCCTCGCCGCCGTCGTCACGCCGGCGCCGCGGCCGCTCCCCGCCGTCCGCCGTGCGCCGGACGCGGCGTGCGGTGCGGGTCTCCTCCTCCGCCAGCGTCCGCAGATCGCCCAGCAGGGCCACCTCGCTGCGGCTCGCCACCAGCGGCTCCGCCACCCCGGTCAGCCACACCAGCGTGCGGCGCCCGGGACCGCGGTCCTCCCCCACGATGCGCTGCACCGCCACGACGAGGTCCGCCCGGACGTACCGTCCCAGCCCGAGATGCAGGAAGCGCTCGCTCACCAGGAGGCAACCATCGCACGAGCCGCGGCCAGCTGCGCCACCACCTGCTCCCGGGCCGTGCCCCCCGGAACCGCCTTCGCCTCGACGGAGGCCTCCGCCGTCAACGGCGGCACGTCGATGCCGGCGAGCCCCGCCGCCACCCGCTCCGCCTCCCCCGCGTCCTCCAACCCGACGCCGGCGTCCGCGCACGCCCGCACCAGCCGCCCCACCGCCTCGTGCGCCCGCCGGAACGGCCACCCGAGACGCACCAGGTGATCCGCGAGGTCCGTCGCGGCCATGTAGCCGCCGCGGCACGCCGCATCCATCCGGTCGACGCGGAACGCGGCCGAGCCCACCATCCCCGTCATCGCCGGCAGGAGCAGGTCGAGGACGTCGGCGGAGTCGAAGACGTACCGCTTGTCCTCCTGCAGATCCTTGTTGTACGCCAGGGGCAGCCCCGACAGGGTCCCCACGAGGCCCGACAGGTTCGCCGCCAGGCGATGCGCCAGCGCCCGCGCGAGCTCCGCGGCGTCCGGGTTGCGCTTCTGCGGCAGCATCGACGAGCCGGACGTGAACGCATCGTCGAGCTCCACGAACCCGACCTCGTCGCTCGACCACAGCACGATCTCGCCCCCCAGGCGCGACATGTGCACGCCGAGCTGCGCCGCGAACGCGAGGTAGTCGACCAGCGCGTCGCGGCTGGCCACGGCATCCAGGCTGTTCGGCGTGGGCCGCGCGAACCCCAGGTCGCTCGCCACCATCTCCCGGTCGATCGGGAAGCCCGCCCCCGCCAGCGCCCCGCTGCCGAGCGGGCACTCCTCGCACGCCGCCACGACCTGGTCGAGGCGGCGCCGGTCCCGCCCCAGCATCCACACGTACGCGAGGAGGTGGTGGGCCAGGCGCACCGGCTGGGCGCGCTGCAGGTGCGTGTAGCCGGGAAGCAGCGTGTCCACGTGCCGCTCCGCCTGGGCGAGGAGCGCCTCCGCGAGGTCCCGGATGTTTCGGGCCTCCACGCGGCACCGGCCGCGGATCCACAGGAGGACGTCGGTCGCGACCTGGTCGTTGCGGCTGCGCCCCGTGTGCAGCCGGCGGCCCGCGTCGCCCGCGATCTCCGTGAGGCGCCGCTCCACCGCCGTGTGGATGTCCTCGTCCGTGGGCGCGAACGCGAACGCGTCGCGCTCCATCTCGTCGTGCACCTGCCGCAGGCCCGCGTCGATCGCGGCCGCGTCGGACGCCGGGATGATCCCCGTCGCCCCCAGCATCCGGGCGTGGGCCCGGGACCCCGCGATGTCCTCCGCCCACATGCGGCGATCCACCGGCAGGGACGCATTCAACCGGTCGAACGCCTCCGCGGGACCGCGCTCCGCACGACCGCCCCACAGCCGTCCGCCCGCCGTCACGCCCCCTCCTGCGCGGCGAGCGCCGCGGCGAGCGCCCCGCAGACCCGGTCGACCTGCGCCTCCGTCATCTCCGGGAAGAACGGCAGCGCCACCGTCGACGCGCTGATCGCCTCCGTGACCGGCAGGAGCCCCGGTGCGTACCCGTGCACCTCGCGGTAGTAGGGCTGCAGGTGGATGCACGGCAGGTACGGCTTCGCCTGTACCCCCGCCGCCTCGAGATCCACGATCACGCGGTCCCGGTCGATCCCCGCGTCGAGGCGCGGCGCGTACACGAACCACGAGCGGCGCTGCGGCCCCTCGTACATCGCCGAGACCCCGTCCATCGCGGCCACCCGCTCCTGGTACCAGCCGGCGACGCGGGCCCGGTCCGCCAGCATCCCCGACAGCCGCTCCACCTGCGCCACGCCGATCGCCGCGTGGACGTCGCTCAACCGGTAGTTGAAGCCGAGCCGGGAGTGCACGAGCCACGCCCCGTCGTCGGACCGCCCCTGGTTCGTGAGGCTCTTCAGGTGCAGGGCCAGGTCGTCGTCGTCGGTGAGGACGATCCCGCCCTCCGCCGTGGTCATCTGCTTGTTCGCGTAGAAGCCGAACACCGCGGGGTGCCCCCAGGTGCCGAGCTTGCGCCCGTCGTAGTCCCCGTCGATGGACTGGCACGCGTCCTCCACCAGCGCCAGGCCGTGGCGGCGGGCGATGTCGACGAGCGCCGGGATCTCCGCCGGGTACCCGAAGATGTCGACGATCAGGATCGCCTTCGTGCGGGGCGTGATCGCCGCCTCCACCGCGGCGGGATCCATGTTGAACGTCAACGGGTCGACCTCGGCGAACACCGGCGTCGCCCCCGTGTAGACGATCACGTTCGCCGACGCGACGAACGAGAACGACGACGTGATGACCTCGTCCCCCGGGCCGATCCCCAGGGCGTGCAGGCAGCAGTGAAGCCCGGCGGTGCCGCTGGAGCACGCCACCGCGTGCCGCGTCCCGGCCCGCTCCGCCCACATCCGCTCGAAGCGGTCCACCATCGGGCCCAGCGACAGGCGCCCCGACCGGAGCACCTCGTCGACCAGCTCGTGCTCCCGCGCGCCGATGACCGGCTTGGCGAGCTGGATCGTCTCGTCCGCCGGCGGCGCCCCCGCCTCCCCCGCGATCACGCGGCGGGGGTCCGGGTCCGGGCCTTGCGCACCCCGTACACCAGGCTGTCGACCAGCGCCTGCCACGACGCCTCGATCAGGTTCTCGCTCACGCCGATCGCCCCCCAGCTGTCGTGCCCGTCGCCGGAGTCGATCAGCACCCGCGTCACCGCCGCGGTGCCGCGCGCCTCGTCCAGGATGCGCACCTTGAAGTTCACCAGGTCGATGTCGCGCAGCTCCGGAACGCGCGGCTCGAGCGCGCGCCGAAGCGCCTGGTCGAGGGCGTTCACCGGGCCGTTGCCCTCGGCGGTCGAGATGAGGCGCTCCCCCGCGTGACGGATCTTCACGGTCGCCTCCGTCTCGACCCGCCCGTCGGCGCGCTTCTCGGTGATGACGCGGAAGCTCTCCAGCAGGAAGAGCGGCTCGAAGACGCCGAGCTCGCGCTCCACCAGGAGCTCGAACGACGCGTCCGCCACCTCGAAGTGGTAGCCCTCGTGCTCCAGCTCCTTCAGCCGCGCCAGGATCGACTGCACCCGCCCGGAGTCGTCCTCGAAGTCGAGCCCGAGCTCCCGGGCCTTCGCGATGATCGTGCCGCGTCCCGACAGCTCGCTGACCAGCACGTGGCGCACGTTGCCGACGAGCTCCGGGTCGATGTGCTCGTAGGTGCGCGGGTCGGCGAGCATCCCCGAGACGTGCATCCCGCCCTTGTGGGCGAACGCGTTGTGCCCCACGTACGGGGCCCAGTTGTCGGGCGGGAGGTTCGCCGTCTCGGCCACGAAGTGGCTCACCGCGGTGAGCTGCGCGAGCTTCTCCGGCTCGAGCACCTCGTAGCCCATCTTCAGCTGCAGCGACGGGATGATCGACACGAGGTTCGCGTTGCCGCAGCGTTCCCCGTAGCCGTTGATCGTGCCCTGCACGAGGCGGGCGCCCTCGTCCACCGCGGCGAGCGAGTTCGCGACGCCGCACTCCGCGTCGTTGTGGGTGTGGATGCCGATCAGCGCGCCGGGCAGCGCCTCGCGCACCGCACGCATCACGCGGGCCATCTCCATGGGGAGGGTCGCGCCGTTCGTGTCGCACGGCGTGATCCACGTCGCCCCGCCGGCCTCCGCCGCCTTCAGGCAGTCGATCGCGTACTCCGGATGCGCCGCGAACGCGTCGAAGAAGTGCTCGGCGTCGTAGACGACCTCCTTGCCCTGGCGGACGAGGAACGCCACCGACTCCTCGATGATGCGGAGGTTCTCCTCGCGCGACACCCGGATCGCCTTCTCGAGGTGAAGGTCCCACGTCTTGCCGACGAGGGTCGCCACCGGCGCGAAGCACTCCGCGAGACCGCGGATCGCGAGGTCCTGGTCGACGACGGTGTCGCGGCGCCGCGTCATCCCGAACGCCGCGACCCGCGCCGACCCGAGGTCCTCGCTCTCCAGTAGGCGGAAGAGCTCCGTCTCCTTCGGGTTCGACTGCGGGAAGCCCGCCTCGATGTAGTCCACCCCGAGGGCCGCGACCTGGTGCGCCACGGCGATCTGCTCCGCAACGGTGAGGCTGAGCCCCTCCCGCTGCAGGCCGTCGCGGAGGGTGGTGTCGTACAGCGCGATCCGCGTCATGACGCGGGCGTCGCCGCGGCGACGTAGTCCAGCCAGGCGGCGTGCGAGGGGTCGCTGCCGTCGCTGATCGCGAAGAAGCGCTCCTGCAGGCGCTGCGTGACGGGGCCGGGAGGGCCGATGGGGTGGTCGTCGATCTCGTTCAGCGGGCAGATCTCGGCGGCCGTCCCCGTGACGAACACCTCGTCGGCGCTGTACAGCTCGGACCGGGCGATGTCGCGCTCGACGACCTCGATGCCGTCCTCCCGCGCCAGCTCCAGCACCGTCGCCCGCGTGATCCCCTCCAGGATCGACGCGCCGGGCGGCGGCGTGACCAGCCGCCCGCCCTTCACCAGGAAGATGTTCTCGCCGGACCCGTCCGCCACGTAGCCCTGCTCGTTCAGGAGGATCGCCTCGGCGTAGCCGGCCTTGTGCGTCTCGACCTTCGCGAGGATCGAGTTCAGGTACTGCCCGCCGGCCTTGGCGTGGGCGGGGATCGTGTTGTTGCCGATGCGCCGCCAGCTCGCGACCTTCGCGCGGATCCCCTTCTTGAGCCCCTCCTCGCCGAGGTAGGCGCCCCACTCCCACGCGGCGATCGCGACGTCGACCGGCGCGTCGAGGGGGAAGAGCCCCATCGTGCCGTACCCGCGGAAGGCGATCGGCCGGATGTAGCAGGACGCCAGCTCGTTGGTGGACACCACCGAGTGCACGGCGGCCCGCAGCTCCTCCCGGGTGTACGGCAGCGGCATGTAGTACATCGCCGCGGACCGCTCGAGCCGCGCGAGGTGGTCGTCGAGGCGGAACACCGCCGGCCCGTTCGGGGTGGAGTACGCGCGGATCCCCTCGAACACCGATGTCCCGTAGTGGAGGCCGTGCGAGAGCACGTGGATTCGCGCGTCCGCCCAGTCGACGAGCACGCCGTTCATCCAGATCCTCGCAGCCTCCTGCATCTTCCCCCCGAACCCCCGGTCGCTGAGCGTGACGGGTTACGATAGCGGCCGTGACGGCGGGGCGGCAATCGACCCCGGAGCGACCCTGGACGACACACACGCGAGCCCCGCCGGGCACCCGGCATCGGACCCCGCGCGCCGCGAGCGTCTCGTGCTCGCCCTGGCCGAGGCGATCGGGGCCGGCGTCGACGTCACCGCCACCCTCGCCGCCGCCGCTGCGGTGCTGCGGGAGGCCACCGGCGCGGACCGCGCCATCATCGCGATGTGCGACCCGGAGCGGGGTTTCGTCGCCGACGTCGTCACCACCGACCCCGCGACCCGGGGCGCGGTGGAGCGGCTCGGCGGCCAGCCCGCGGCGTCCCTCCCGTTCTGGCGCGGCCTGACGGGCGGAAGCGGGCTCCTCGCCGCCCCCGCCACCGCCGGCGTGCTGGAACCGGCGGCCCGCGCGGACCTGCGGGCGGACGCCGCCCTCGCCATGCTCCTGCGACACCCCACCGTCACCCGCGACGACCGCCCCGCCCCCCTCGGCGTCGCCGTGTGCGCGTGGGACGCCGCCCGCGACGAGTTCCCCCGCGAGGTGCTGCGCCTCGCCCGCACCCTGGCCGGACAGACCGCCGTCGCCGTCGCCGGCGCGCACAACCGCGCCCAGGCCGCGGCCCTGTCGGACCGCCTGTCGGAGCTCGTCGCCTGGGCGGCGCGCCTGTCGTCCGCCGAGCGGCCCGCCGAGGTGCTCTCCCTCGTCGCGCACGCGGCGTCGGAGCTCCTCGCGGCGCCGTTCATCAGCGTCGTCTCCGAGGGGGCCGCCACCCACCGTCCCACCAGCCTCCCCGGGGGTGCCCGCGCCGACGACGCCGTCGCCCGCATGAACCTCGCCGCCGCGTACGCGGTGCACGACGCGGGCGCCGCCCCGCCCGCCGTCGCCGGTGCGCTCGGGGCGCTCGCCCTGGACTGGCTCCTCGTCGCGGACTCCGCCGACCGCTCCTGCCGCCTCGCCGCGGGACGGGCCGCGATGCCCGGCACCGTGGAGGAGCGCGTCGCCCGCCTCCTCGTCGACGTCACCGCCGAGGCGGTGCGGCGGGCCCGCGCGTACGAGCGGCTCGCACGCCTCGCCGTCACCGACCCCCTGACCGGTCTCGGCAACCGCGCCGCCTTCGAGGGCCGCCTCGCGGAGGCGGTGTCGCACTCCCTCCGCTACGCCCGACCCCTCGCGTTCGTCGTGATCGACGTCGACCTGTTCCGGAACCTGAACGAGCGCGGCGGGCATCCCCTCGGCGACGACTGCCTGCGGGCCGTGGCCGACGCGATCCGCACCGAGGTCCGCGGCGCCGACATCGCCTACCGGATCGGCGGGGACGAGTTCGCCCTCGTGCTCCCCGAGACCACCGCCCACGGGGCGACCGCCCTGCTGGAGCGCGTCGCGGCGCGGGTGCGAAGCGACGCGCCCGAGCCGGTGGGCCTCACGATGGGCGTCGCCCAGTGCCCGGACGACGCCGGCACCGCCGAGGAGCTGTACCGGCGCGCCGACCTCGCCCTGTTCGCAGGCAAGCGCGCCGGCCGCGGCGTCATCCGGCGGGCCGGCGAGTAGCCAGGCCCGCAGGCCCTCGTCCGGCTACTCCGCGAGCGCTTCCAGGAGCCGGTCCCCGATCTCGCGGGTGCCGAGCTCGCCGCCGAGGTCGCGCGTGCGGTGGCCCGCGTCGAGCACCGTCCCGACGGCCCGCTCGATGCGCTCCGCCGCCTCGGGGGCGTCGAGGGAGTGGCGCAGCATCATCGCGGCGGACAGGCAGGTGGCGATGGGGTTCGCGACGCCCTGCCCGGCGATGTCCGGCGCGGAGCCGTGCACCGGCTCGTACAGGCCGGGCCCGTCCGCACCGAGGCTCGCCGACGGCAGAAGGCCGATGGACCCGGTGATCATCGCAGCCTCGTCGCTCAGGATGTCCCCGAACATGTTCTCGGTCAGGATCACGTCGAAGTCCGACGGCCGGGCAAGGAGCTGCATCGACGCGTTGTCGACCAGCATGTGCTCCAGGGCGACGCCGGGGTGGCCGGCGGCGACCTCGGCGGTCACCTCCCGCCACAGGCGCGACGTCTCCAGGATGTTCGCCTTGTCCACCGAGGTGACCTTGCCGCGGCGTCCCTCCGCCGCCGTGAACGCCCACTCGGCGACCCGCCGGATCTCCTCGCGGCTGTACGTGCACGTGTCGAACGCGGCGTCGTCACGGCGGCCCCGCTCACCGAAGTACACGCCGCCCGTCAGCTCCCGCACCACCAGGAGGTCCGTGCCGTCGATCCGCTCGCGCCGCAGCGGGCTCGCGTCGTAGAGCGCCGGCCACGGGCGCACCGGCCGCAGGTTCGCGAAAAGGCCGAGGCCGGCGCGCAGCGCCAGGAGGGCCTGCTCCGGGCGGGGCGCATCCGGGTCGGTGCTGTCCCACTTCGGGCCGCCGACCGCGCCGAGGAGCACCGCGTCGGCGGCGCGGCACGCGTCGAGCACGCCGTCCGGCAGGGGCCCGCCGGTCGCGTCGATCGCCGCGCCCCCCACGACGTGCTCCTCCCACCGCACCGTCACCCCGTGCTCGGGGGCGACCGCCTCCACCAGCCGGCACGTCTCGGCGACGACCTCCGGACCGATCCCGTCGCCCGGCAGAAGCACAACCTTGACCTCGCGCACCCGTTCCTCCCGTCTCGTCGGCGGCCGGGGACGCTACCAGCCCGCGGCGCGGCGCCCCGTCCCTACAGATGGGCCCCTCCCTGCCGACACCTGTGGCAGGAAAGCTGCCCAGCGACGACGAGGGCCAAGGATGGCAACTGTTCTGATCGCCGACGACGACGTGCTCATGCGCGCGATCCTCCGCGACGCCCTGAAGCGCGCCGGTCACGAGGTGCGGGAGGCCGCGACCGGCCTCGACGCCCTCAAGGAGGCCGAGGAGGCGCCCCCCGACTGCGTGGTCCTCGACGTGATGATGCCGACCGCGAGCGGCATCGAGGTGTGCCGGGAGATCCGCCGCACCGCGCCGGACACCCGCATCGTGATCGTGAGCGGCCGCGCCGGTGACGCCGACCGGCGGGCCGGCATGGACGCGGGGGCCGACCTGTACGTCACCAAGCCGTTCGACCCGGGACGCGTGGCGCAGCTCGTCGGCCGGCTGTGCCGCAGCCGGTCCGCCCGTGCATGACCTCCCAGCCGGCGATCCTCGCCGCGCTCGTCCTGGTGACGGCGCTGATCCTCCTGTGCATCGTCACGTCGATCGTCGCGCACCTGTGGCGGGTGCGGCGTGAACGGCTGATCGCCGGCCTCCAAGCCGAGCTCGCCTCCCTTCCCATCTCCATCGCCCTCGCCGGCGAGAACCCCCCGTGCCCGGACACGCCGCTCGCGCGCGGCGTCGCCCGCGACATCCTGCTCGAGACGGTCGCCCTCCTGGCCGAGGAGCCGCGGCAGCGGATCACGGCGTGGCTGGAGGCGCAGGGCTTCGTCACCGACGCGCTCCACCGGATGGGCTCCCGCACCACCTGGAAGCGGGCGGAGGGCGCGCGGCTGCTCGGATCCATCGGGAGCCGCACCGCGGAGACCGCCCTCATCGCCGCCCTCGGCGACACGCGCTACTCCGTGCGGGACGCCGCGGTGACCGCGCTCGGCCGGGTCGGCGGCGCCGACGCCGTCGCGCCGATCGTGACCGCGCTCGGCCGGCGCCGCGTGCCGGAGGGGCGGGCGATGGGCGCCCTCCTCGACCTCGACCGCGCCGCCGACGGCGCCCTCGTCGCCGCGATGGACACCGACTCCGCGCCGGTGCGCGCCGTGGTCGCCCGGGCCCTCGGCCTCCGGCGCGTCGGCGCCGCCGCGCCACGCCTGTACGCCGGCCTCACCGACCCCGACCCCGGCGTGCGCCGGCAGTGCGCGACGGCGCTTGCCGCGATCGGGCCGTACGCGGCGCCCGGCGGCACCAGGACCCGCCTCATGGAGCTGTCCCGCGACGAGTTCC
>JBFLWO010000004.1:0-20511 GCA_040757755.1 Actinomycetota bacterium | reverse complement strand
CGCCGCCTGGGGGTCCGCACACCCGGGCACCAGCGCCCTCGTGTGGCGCCTCGACGCGACGGGGCCCGTGCCGGTCGCGGCGTTCCGGCCCGACGTCCCCCGCCTCCCGGCCTCCGTGATGAAGCTGGTCACGAGCACCGGCGCGCTCCTGAGCCTCGGTCCCGACCACCGGTTCGAGACCCGCCTGTACGGCGGCGTCAACACGGTGCTCGACGGCCGCGTGCTGCGCGGCCCGGTGTACGTGGTGGGCGGCGGCGACCCGATGCTCTCCACGCCCGACTACTCACGCGCCGTGCTGGACGGCAGGGGAAGCCGCCTGACGGACCTCGTGCGGCCCCTGCGCGCCCTCGGGGTGCGCCTGGTGCGCGGACCGGTGGTGGTGGACGAGACGGTCTTCGACGCGCAGCGCACGGGACCGCAGTGGAAGGCGAGCTACGTGTCGGAGTGCCCGCCGCTGTCCGGCATCGTCGTGAACCAGAACCGGCTCGGAAACGGCGGCAACGTCGGCTCCCCGGCGGTCGCGGCGGCACAGCGGCTGCGGCAGGTGATGCGGTCCATGGGGGTGCGCCAGGCGGGGCCGGCCCGCGGCGGCCACGCCCCGGCACGCGCGCGCCTGCTCGCCACCGCCACGTCGGTGCCGCTGCGCACCATCCTCGGCGTCATGAACCGCAACAGCGACAACTTCATCGCCGAGACCCTCACGAAGGACGTCGGCGCCGCCGCGGGCCGCGGTACCACCGCCGCCGGCACCGCGCACACCGCGGAGCTCCTCGACGAGCTCGGCATCCTCGCCACCGAGGACCGCCTCGTCGACGGCAGCGGCCTGTCGCGCGCGAACCGGCTCACCGCCACGACCCTGGTCCGTCTTCTCGCCACGGCAGACGCCGACCCGACCTGGGGAACGGCGCTCCTCTCCTCGCTCCCGCGGGGCGGCGAGGGCACGCTGCGCCGGAGGTTCAAGGGCGCGATCGCGCCCCGCGTCCGCGCCAAGACCGGCTACATCAACGGGGTGTCGAGCCTCGCCGGGATCGCCACCAGCCCGTCCGGCACCCGGTACGCGTTCGCCCTGCTGATGAACGACTGGGACATCACCGGGGCACGCGCCACCCAGGACGCCGTCGTGACGCTGCTCGCGCGCGGCGCGGGCGACACGCTCGCCCCCCTCTAGGCCGACTCGAAGTCCCGCGTCGCGATTCCGGACGCGTCACCGCTGAAGGACTTTCGAGTCGGCATCGTGGGTGGCGGCTCCTCGCAGGGGTTCCAAGCATCCGGCGGTGACGGGCGCGCATTGCCGCATCGCAACGCGCGCCCTGCGGAACCCACGAATCCCTGGTGCGAAACACGCGAACGGTGCCGGTGCGGTCAAGCCCTCGAGAGCGCGCGGGACAGGAAGTCCACCTGGGCCGGCGCGATCCGCCGCCAGAAGCCGACGTCGTGGCAGCCCGTGTCGAACGACGCGGACGGCCTCCCCGGGAGGGCGTCGACGAGCCGGCGCGCCGCCGGGAAGAACGGGTCGGCGTCACCGCAGTCGACGCGCACCGGGATGCCCTGCAGCGCCGCAGCCCCCGCGATGACGTCGTTTCGGGCGAAGTCCGCGTCCGAGTCGAAGGCGTCGGGCACCGCCGAGCGCTGCTCGTCACGCGACGGCCAGATCGCGGGGCTCGCGGCGGCCACCGCCCGGTACCGGTCGGGGCGGCGCTCCGCGGCGAGCAGCGCCCCGTAGCCCCCCATCGACCACCCCAGGAGGAGCACGGGAGCACCATCCGCGCCGAGCCCGTCGGTGCGCTGCACGTGCGGGATGACGACCTGCTCCAGGAACGCCATGCGGTCCTCGCCGCCGGCGCGGCGATGCCAGTACGACTCGCCGCTGTCGACGGCCACCAGCGCGAACGGACGCAGACCCCGCTCGCGCACGCCCTGGGCGAGGAAGTCGTGCATGCGCAGCACGCCCATCACGTCGCGCGCCCTGCCGCCGCGCCCCGGCAGGCACAGGCACACCGGGGCCCCGCGCGCCGGCAGCCCCTCGGGGACGGCGACCGCGATGTCCGCCGACCCGCCCTCAACGAAACGGGAACGCAGCGTCTCGCTGCGGACGGGGATCCCGGACGGGGGCGGAAGCTCGCCGGTCGCACCGCACTCGTCGCCGGACAGGCGGTTGAACGCCCGGGGGCCGAGGAGCCCCGCGGCCACGGCCACGCCGATCGCCCCGAACCCGACGGCGCCGCGCACCAGGCCCCGGCGGGTCACGCCGCGGTCGCCGTCCCCGCCCGTCACGCGCCGCCCCGGCCGGGCGGCGGACGCTCCCCCGACAGCACCGCGAGGAACGCCTCCTCGTCGAGGACGGGGACGCCGAGGGACTCGGCCTTCTGCAGCTTCGACCCGGGGTCGCGGCCCGCGACGACGAAGCCGGTGGCACGGCTCACCGACTCCGTGCTCTTCCCCCCCGCCTGCACCACGGCCCGCTTCGCCTGCTCCCGGCTGAACGCCTCCAGACCCCCGGTGATCACCACGGTCACGCCGGTCAGGGGCCCCTCGGCGGGGGCGTGCGGCACGTCGTGGCGCACGGTCACGCCCGCTTCGCGCAGCCGCTCCAGGGTCACCCGGTTCGCGTCGGACGACAGGAAGTCGATGATCGAGGCGGCGACGACGGGGCCGACGCCCTCCGCCCTGGCGAGGTCCTCCATCCCGGCGGTGAGGAGCGCGTCGAGGCTCGGGACGACGGCGGCGACCGCCTCCGCCGTGACGTCCCCGACGTGGCGGATCCCGAGGGCGTTCACGACGCGCGGCCAGGGCCGCTCCTTCGACGCCTCGATCGCCGCCACGAGGTTGCGCGCGGACGTCTGCTGGAACCCCTCGAGCGGCACGAGGTCCTCCTCCCGCAGCCGGTACACGTCCGCGACGTTGGTGACGAGCCCCTCCGCGTAGAGCTTCCGGACGGTCTTCTCCCCCAGCCCCTCGATGTCCATCGCCGACCGGCTCGCGAAATGCTCGATGCTCTGCAGGATCTGGGCGGGGCAGGAGCGGTTCGGGCAGCGGAACTGCACCTCCCCCTCCTCCCGCACCAGGCCCGTCCCGCACGCCGGGCACCGCTGCGGCATCTCGAACGGGCGCTCCGCCCCGGTGCGCTCCTGCACGAGGGGCGCGACGACCTGGGGGATGACGTCGCCGGCGCGCTGCACGATGACCCGGTCGCCGTGACGCAGGTCCTTCCGGGCGATGTCCTCCTGGTTGTGCAGGGTCGCCTGCCGCACCGTGACGCCGCCGACCTGCACGGGGTCCATCACCGCGTACGGCACGATCGCCCCGGTGCGCCCCACGTTGACGCGGATCTCGCGCAGGACCGTGGTGGCGGTGGTGGGGGCGAACTTGTAGGCGACCGCCCAGCGGGGGGCGCGCCCCACCACGCCGAGCCGCCGCTGCAGGTCGAAGGAGGCGATCTTCACGACGGCGCCGTCGATGTCGTAGTCGAGCCGGGACCGCCGGTCCTCCCAGGCGTCGCAGGCGGCCATGACGTCGTCGAGGGTGTCGTGGACGGACGCCTGCGGCGGCACGCGGAAGCCGAGGCGGCGCAGCAGCTCGAGCCCCTCCCACTCGTCCGCGGCGTCGAGCCCCTCCCGGTGCCCGAAGGCGTAGAACCAGATCGCGAGCGGGCGTTCCGCGGTGATCCGCGGGTCGAGCTGCCGCAGGCTGCCGGCGGCGGCGTTGCGGGGGTTCGCGAACACGGGGAGGCCCTGCGCGGCGCGCTCCTCGTTGAAGCGCTGGAACGCGGCGAGCGGCAGGTACACCTCGCCGCGGACCTCGAGCAGCGGGGGCGGCGCGGACCCGTCGGCGGGGCGGAGCTCCAGCGGGACGGAGCGGATCGTGCGCAGGTTGTGGGTGACGTCCTCCCCCAGCACGCCGTCTCCCCGGGTGGCGCCGCGTTCGAGCCGCCCGTCCCGGTACGTGAGCGACACCGCCAGCCCGTCGATCTTCGGCTCCACCACGTACCGCACGGGACGGGTGGACAGCCCCTCCCGTTCCAGCACGTCCCGGGCGCGGCGGTTCCAGTCCGTGAGCTCGTCCGCGCCGCGGGCGTTCGCGAGGCTCAGCATGGGCTCCAGGTGCCGGACGGTGGCGAACTGCGCGGCGGGCTGCGCCCCGACCCGCTGCGTCGGCGAGTCGGGGGTGACGAGGTCCGGGTGCTCCTGTTCGAGGCGCTCGAGCTCCCGCATCCAGCCGTCGTAGACGGCGTCGTCCACGGTGGGGGCGTCGAGGACGTAGTAGTCGTAGTTGGCGCGGTGGATGAGCTCGCGGAGCTCCGCCGCCCGCTGCGCCGCGGTCATCGCCCCAGGAGCACGTCGACGAGGCGGGGGACGGTGTCGACGATCGCCGTGGGGTGGTGCGCGGCGAGGGCGTCCCGGGTGAAGAAGCCCCATGTCACGGCGATCGCGGCGACGCCCGCGGCCCGCCCCGCGTCGAGGTCGAAGGGGGCGTCCCCCACGTAGCAGGCCCCGGCGGTGCCGCGGCCGAGGCGCTCGAGGGCGAGGAGGACGGGGGCGGGGTGCGGCTTGTGACGCGCGGTGTCCTCGGCGGCGACGATCACGTCGAAGTGCTGCTCGATGGGGAGCACGTCGAAGGCGAGCTGCACGGTGGGGCGGCTCTTGGAGGTGATGATGCCGAGGGTGCGTCCGGCGTCGCGCAGCTCGGCGAGCGCGTCCTCCATGCCGTCGTAGGCGACGAGGAGGTCCGCGGTGTGGGCGTGGTTCCACTCCCGGTACACGGCGAGGAGCTCGTCGGCGCGGTCCGCGGACAGGACGCGCATCTGGTCGATGAGGGGCCGGCCGACGTTCGCGGTGAGGACCTCGTCGGGGAGGTCGACGCCGAGGACCTCCCGCACGGCGTGCCGGTGCGACTCGCGGATGAGGGCGACGGAGTCGATGACGGTGCCGTCGAGGTCGAACAGGATCGGGTCGTAGCCGGTGGTCATCGCATCCTCATGGGGGCGACCTCCTCCTCGAGCAGTCGCCCGAGCTCCCAGCGCTCCAGGGCGTCCATGCCGGGGAGGTCGGTCAGGTCGAAGTGAAGGGGGGTGACGGAGATCTCGCGGTTCTCGATCGCTTCGAAGTCGGTGCCTTCCTCCTGGTGGTAGGAGGCCTCGTCACCGTAGATGCGGTACCGGCGGCGCGCCCCCTCCTGCGTCTCGAGGTGGAGCCGGTCGTTGTAGATGCGCCGGCCGAGGCGCGTGACCCGTGCTCCGCGCACGTCGTCGGGGGTGAGGCCGGGGGCGTTGACGGAGAGGAGGACCTGGCGGGGGAACGTGGCGGCGCAGGCGAGCGGCACGAGGCGGCGCACGAACGACGCGACGGCACGGAAGTCGTAGGGGGGGAGGCCGCCGGCGTCGCCGTCGCCGCCGGCCACCGGCTCCTGGGACACCGCGATGGCGGGCCACCCGAGGAGGACGCCTTCGAGGGCGGCGGCGACGGTGCCGGAGTAGGTGACGTCGTCGCCGAGGTTGAGGCCCATGTTGATGCCGCTGACGATGACGTCGGGGGTGCCGCCGAGCAGGCCGAGGGTGGCGAGGCGGACGCAGTCGACGGGGGTGCCGTCGGTGGCGTAGGCGGGGGTGCCGTCGGCGAGGGCGACCTCCTCCACCCACAGGGAGGAGTGGATCGTGATGCTCCGGGCGATCGCGCTCCGGTTGCGGTCCGGCGCGATCACGCTCACCTGGCCGAGCGGCTCGAGCGCCTGCTTCAGGGCGAGGAGCCCGGGGGACGTGACCCCGTCGTCGTTCGTGACCAGGATGTGCATCGGGGCTCCGGACTATAGCCCGGGGGTCGGGCCGTCCCCGGATGGGGGGTAGCGGACACCCACGAGGGTGAGGGGGTGCGCGGGGGCGGTCGGCCCGGCGGCGCCGCGCGGGGCACCCATGAGGATGGTTCCCAGCCGGGACGGCGGCCACACGCCGCGGCCGACGAGGAGCATGGTGCCGACGAGGACCCGCACCATGTGGCGCAGGAACGCGTCGGCCTCGAGGGCGAGGACGAGCTCGTCGCCGCGCGCCTCCCACCGGCAGTCCGTGACGGTGCGGTGGAAGAAGACGTGCTCGGTGCGGGTGGGGGTGAAGGCCCGGAAGTCGTGCTGCCCGGTGACGAGGGCGGCGGCGGCGTCGAGGGCGTCCCGGTCGAGCGGCCCGGGCTGCCACAGGACGCGCCCGCGGCGGAGGGGCGACGGCGCCGGGGCGACCAGCACCCGGTACTCGTAGCGGCGTGCCACCGCGTCGCGACGGGCGTCGAAGCCCTGCGGGGCGTCGTCGACGGCGCGGACGCCGACGTCGCCGGGGAGCATCCCGGCGAGCGCCCGCAGTATCCGCTCGGTGGGGAGCGTGGACTGCGTCTGGAGACTCGCGACCTGCCCCGACGCATGGACCCCCGCGTCGGTGCGCCCGGCGACGGACAGCCGCACCTCCTCCCGCAGCAGCCGGGACAGCGCCTCGGACAGCGTCCCCTCGACGGTCCGCAGCCCCGGCTGGACGGCCCATCCCGCAAACCCGCTCCCGTCGTACTCGACGAGAAGGCGAAGACACCTAGGCACGAGAACACGCAGCCTGAACAGGTCGCGCGTCCCGTCTCAGGGATGCGCGACCGTCAGTGAAATAGCGCCCGGAACCGAGACGCAGGGCCCGGGCACGCCGATTCACGATCTGACGACCCCGAGGGCAACGCCCGGCAGGGGCAGCCGCGGGGCCTCGGGGTCGTCAGATCGCCTTCGTCAGCTCCAGGAGCACCATCTCGGAGCCGTCGCCGGGGCGCTGGCCGAGCTTCTGGATGCGCGTGTAGCCGCCCTTCACCTCGGCGAACGCCGGCGCGATCTCGTCGAACAGGCGGTAGGTGACGGGCTTGTTGCGCAGGAGGGTGATCGCCTGCCGGCGGGAGTGGAGGGTCCCCTCCTTGCCGAGGGTGATCGCCTTCTCGGCGATGCCGCGGGCGAGGCGCGCCTTCGCCGCGGTGGTCTGGATCCGCCCGTGGGTGAGCAGCGCCGTCGCGAGGTTGGCGCCCAGCGCCTTGCGGTGCGCGCTGTCGCGGTTGAGCTTCGGGCCTTGGCGGCGGTGACGCACGGTGGGCTCCTTCGGGGTGGTCGACTACTCGCTGCGCAGGGACAGGCCGTGCGCCGCGAGGTTCTCCTTCACTTCCTCGATGCTCTTCTTCCCGAAGTTCGGGATGGCGGACAGCTCGGACTCCGTCTTGGAGATGAGGTCGCCGATGGTCTCCACGCCGACGCGCTTCAGGCAGTTGTACGACCGGACGCCGAGCTCGAGCTCCTCGATGAGGATGTCGTGCATGCCGCCGCCGATCGGGGTGGCCTCCTCCTCCGCCTCGCCCACCGTCTTGGCGCGGTCGGGGTCGGCGAAGATCGACAGACGCCCGATGAGGGTCTCGGCGGCGCCGGCGAGGGCGGAGCGCGGGTCGACGCTGCCGTCCGTCTCGATCTCGAGGGTGAGCTTGTCGTAGTCGGTGCGCTGGCCGACACGCGCCGAGCTGACCTCGTAGCGGACGCGGCGCACCGGGGAGAAGTTCGAGTCGACGGGGATGACCCCGATCGCCGCGCCGTTCTCCTTGTTGCCCTCGGCCCGGACGTAGCCGGTGCCGCGGGCGATGGTGAGCGTCATGTCGAGGCGGGCGCCCGGCAGGAGGTTCGCGATCTCGAGCTCGGGGTTGAGGACCTCGAGGTCGGCGGGGGCGGCGATGTCGGCGGCCGTGACCTGGCCGGGACCGGACTTCGCGACCTCCACCTCGACCTCGCCGACCTCGCCGTGCAGGCGGCAGACGAGCCCGCGCAGGTTCAGGATGATGTCGGTGACGTCCTCGCGCACGCCCTCCAGCGTGGAGAACTCGTGCTGCACCCCGTCGATGCGCACCGCCGTGACCGCCGCCCCCTGCAGGGACGACAGGAGCACGCGGCGGAGGGAGTTGCCGAACGTGTGGCCGAAGCCGCGGTCGAGCGGCTCCACCTCGAAGACCCCGCGGGTCTCCGACACCGGCTCGTACGACATGCGGGGCTGCTGGGTCTCGATCATCTGGGTCCTGCCTTCCTCCGGCCCGTGGCCGGGTCACACTGCGGGAACGACCGGGGGCATCGGCCGCCGCCCTCCCGCGAGGGCGGCGGCCATCGCCGGGACGGCCTTACTTCGAGTAGAGCTCCACGATGAGCTGCTCGCGCACCGGGGTGTCGATCTCGGAGCGCTCCGGGTGCTTCAGGATCTTGCCGTTGAGGGCGTCGTAGTCGGCCTGCAGCCACGGCGCGACGCTGGCGACGAGGTCGGTGGCGCTGCGGACGATGGTCTCCACGGGGGAGTTCGGCTTGAGCGACACGATGTCGTTGGGGCGCACCTGGAAGCTGGGGATGTCCACCCGCCGGGCGTTCACGTAGAAGTGGCCGTGGCGGATGAGCTGGCGCGCCTGGCGCCGGGACGCGGCGAAGCCGAGCCGGGTGACGACGTTGTCGAGCCGCATCTCCAGGAGGCGGAGGAGGTTCTCGCCGGTGATGCCCTGCTGGCGGCTCGCCTTGTCGTAGTAGCGCCGGAACTGGGTCTCGAGGACGCCGTAGAAGCGGCGGGCCTTCTGCTTCTCGCGCAGCTGCAGCAGGTACTCGCTCTGGCGGATGCGGCCGCGGCCCTGCATCCCGGGCGGGTAGGCGCGCCGCTCGATGGCGCACTTCTCGGTGAGGCAGCGCTCGCCCTTCAGGAAGAGCTTCTCGCCCTCCCGGCGGCACTGGCGGCACTGCGGGTTCAGGTCACGAGCCATGCGCGGGCCTCAGACGCGGCGCCGCTTGCGGGGGCGGCAGCCGTTGTGGGGGACGGGGGTCACGTCGGTCACGGACATCACCTCGAGGCCGGCGGCCTGGAGCGACCGGATCGCGGTCTCGCGGCCGGAGCCGGGGCCCTTGACGTACACGTCGACCTTCTGGAGCCCGTGCTCCATGCCCTTGCGGGCGGCCGAGTCGGCGGTGACCTGGGCGGCGAACGGCGTGCTCTTGCGCGACCCCTTGAAGCCCGCCGAGCCGGCCGTCTCCCAGGCGATCACGTTGCCCTGCCGGTCGGTCAGGGTGACGATCGTGTTGTTGAACGAGGTCTTGATGTGCGCGTGGCCCACCGCGATGTTCTTGCGGACCTTCCGGCGGGTGCGCCCGCGTGTGACCTTCTGTCGTGCCACTCGGCTCCCTTACTTCTTGCGCTGCTTGCCGACGGTCTTCTTCGGCCCCTTGCGGGTACGCGCGTTGGTCTTGGTGCGCTGGCCGTTCACCGGGAGCCCGCGCCGGTGGCGCAGCCCGCGGTAGCAGCCGATCTCCATGAGGCGCTTGACGTTGTTCGCCCGCTCTCGGCGGAGGTCGCCCTCCACCACCAGCTGCTTCTCGATGATCTCGCGGAGCTTCGCGATCTCGTTCTCGGTCAGGTCCCGGACGTAGGTGTCGGGGCTGATCTCGACGCGCTTCAGGATCTCGTTCGCGGTCGAGCGGCCGATGCCGTAGATGTACGTGAGGCCGATCTCGACGCGCTTCTCGCGCGGGACGTTGACGCCTGCGATGCGCGCCACGGCTAGCCCTGCGCCTGCTTGTGGCGCTTGTTCTGGCAGATGACGATGATGCGGCCGTGCCGCTTGATGACGCGGCACTTCTCGCAGATCGGCTTCACGGACGCGCGTACCTTCAACGGTTCTCCCTCAGGCTCGGTCGGTTGCGACCCTCTCCGCGCACGGGCAGCGGAGCATGCGGACGAACCGCCCGCAAACGGCCGCGAAGGATAGCACGTCGCATCACGACCGCATCCCCCCGTCGCCGTCCCCGGCGCGGGCCGCGGAGACCGCCGGCACCGTGAGGATCCTGGGCCCGTCCGCGGTGATCGCCACGGTGTGCTCGAAGTGCGCGGACAGGGACCCGTCGGCGGACGAGATCGTCCAGCCGTCGTCCGCCATCACGACCTCGTAGGTGCCGGCGTTCACCATCGGCTCGATGGCGATGACCATCCCCTCGAGCAGCTGCACGCCGGACCCGGGACGCCCGAAGTTCGGCACCTGCGGCTCCTCGTGCATCGAGCGCCCCACCCCGTGGCCCACGAGGCTCCGCACCACGGCGAAGCCGGCGCCCTCCACCTCCACCTGCACGGCATGCCCCACGTCGCCGACGTGGTTGCCGGCGCGGGCCTCCTCGATGCCGCGATACAGGGACGCCTCGGTCGCGGCGAGCAGGCGCGCGGCCTGCGCCGTGATCGACCCGACCGGGATGGTGCGCGCCGTGTCCGACACCCAGCCGTCCAGGGTCAGGCCGCAGTCGATGGAGATGATGTCCCCGTCGCGCAGCGCGTAGGGGCCGGGGATCGCGTGCACGACCTGCTCGTTCACCGACGGGCAGATCGACCCCGGGAAGCCGTGGTAGCCCTTGAACGCGGGCACCCCGCCGCGCGCCCGGATCGCCTCCTCGGCGACCGTGTCGAGCTGGAGGGTCGTCACGCCCGGGCGCACCTCGGCGGCGAGGATGTCCATGACCTCCGCCAGGGCCGCGCCGGACGCGGCCATGGCGTCGATCTCCGCGGGCGACTTGAGGTGCGTCCCGCGTCCCGCGGCCGACGGCACGCCGGCCGGCCTACGCCGTGCGGATCGCCGCTTGGAGGCGGCCATACACCTCGTCCAGCGGGCCCTCGCCGTCGACGCGGCGCAGCAGGCCCTTCACCTCGTAGTACCCGATCAGCGGCGCGGTCTGGCGCTCGTACACGTCGAGCCGGTTGGCGACGGCCTCCGGACGGTCGTCGTCGCGCTGGTACAGCTCGCAGGTGCCGCCCTTCGCGCACTCCTCCCCCGAGTAGGGGTTCGACACCTCGTGGTACGAGCGGCCGCACTTGCGGCACAGCCACCGACCCCCGAGGCGGCGGGCGAGCTCCTCGCGCGGCACGTCCAGGAGCAGCACGGCGTCGAGCGGCGCCTCCACGTCGGTGAGGAGGGCGTCGAGCGCCTCCGCCTGCGGCGCGGTGCGCGGGAACCCGTCGAACAGGACGCCGTCGGTGGCGGCGGCGAGCCGCTCGCGGATCATCCCGATCACGACCTCGTCCGGCACGAGCTCGCCGGCGTCCATGTAGCGCTTCGCCTCGAGGCCCAGGGGCGTGCCGGCGGCAAGCTCCTCACGCAGGAGGTCGCCCGTCGCGATGTGCGTCAGGCCGAGGTCAGCCTTGAGACGCTCCGCCTGGGTGCCCTTGCCGGCACCGGGGGGCCCGAGGAACACCAGGCGGGCTATCGGAGGAATCCTTCGTACTGGCGCATCATCATCTGCGACTCCACTTGGCGCATCGTGTCGAGGGCGACGCCCACGACGATGAGGATGGACGTCCCGCCGAAGACCCCGAAGAACACGTTGGACTCCGGCAGGTAGCGGAAGATCACGTTCGGAAGCTCCGCGACCACCGCCAGGTAGATCGCGCCGGGGAACGTGAGCCGCTTGATGACCCGGTCCAGGTAGACCGCGGTCGGTCGGCCCGGGCGCACGCCGGGCACGAAGCCGCCGTACTTCTTGAGGTTGTCGGCCTGCTCGATCGGGTTGAAGACGACGGCCGTGTAGAAGTACGTGAAGAGGACGATCAGGAAGCCCTGGAGCATGATGTAGTACCACGACCCCGGGCTCAGGAAGTCGGAGACGTCCTGGAAGAACCCGCCGTTCGGGCCGAGCAGCTCGGCGACCGTCGGGAAGAAGATCACGAGCGAGGACGCGAAGATGACCGGGATCACGCCGGCCATGTTCACGCGCAGGGGCATGTACGTGGTGCCGCCGGACGTCATCCGCCTGCCCACCACCCGGCGGGCGTACTGGATCGGGATGCGCCGCTGCCCCTCGTTCATGAAGACGACGCCGACGACGACGGCCGCGGCGATGACGCCGATCGTGACCGCGGTGACCGGCTCGAGCTGCACCCACCCCCGCAGCGCCTGCGGCAGGCTGGCGACGATGCTCGCGAAGATCAGCAGCGAGATGCCGTTTCCGATCCCGCGCTGCGTGACGAGCTCGCCGAGCCACATCACGAGCGTCGTGCCCGCGGTGAGCGACACCACGATCAGGTAGAAGCGGCCCCAGGAGAAGTCCGGGAGCACGCCCTGCGACTTGAAGTACAGGACGTACGCGATCGACTGGATCACGGCCAGCACCACGGTGAAGTACCGCGTGTACTGCGTGATCTTCTGCTGGCCGGCCTCCCCCTCCTTCTGGAGCTGCTCCAGCTTGGGGATCACCACCGTCATGAGCTGCAGGATGATGCTCGCGGTGATGTACGGCATGATCCCCAACGCGAACACGGCGAAGCGCGTGAGCGCCCCGCCCGCGAACAGGTTGAGGAAGTTCAGGATGTTCGTGGTGCCCCGGTTCTGGATCGCCTCCTGGATCTGCTCGGAGTTGACGCCGGGAACCGGGATGAACGAGCCCAGCCGGTACAGCACCAGGATGAACGCCGTGAACGCGAGCTTCTTGCGAAGCTCCGGCGACTTCAGGGCGTTGAGCATCGAGGTCAGCACGGGCGGAACCTCGCGCGCGCCACGCGCGGACCTGCGGCGCTGCGACCCGCGGACGCGGGGCGCCGAAGGGCGCCCGCGTCAGCGCGACCCGCCGGGCGGGGCATCCGCACCGCGCACCCGCCGGCCTGGTCGTCGCGCGTCATCCGCGTCACCGCAGCACTCGGGACGGGCCCTAGGCGCCGTCGGACGGCGCGGCGTCCTCCACCGGCTCGGCCGGGGCGTCGACCGGGGCCGCCTCGGCGAGCACGGGGACGTCCTCCTCCCCGATCACCTCGACCGTGCCGCCCGCCGCCTCGATCTTCGCCTTCGCGGCGGCGGAGAAGGCGTGGGCACGCACCGTCAGCGCCCGATCCAGGTCGCCCTTCGCGAGCACCTTCACCGGCCAGCCGCGGTTCGCGTTGTTCTTCACCAGGCCGCGCGCCTCGAGAAGCTCGATGTCGACGACCGTGCCCGCCTCGAACACGGCGAGCTGGCCGACGTTCACCGGCACCGTGAAGGTGCGGTGCGGCCCCATCGGCATCGACTTCTTGTGGTTCGGGCCGCGCATCTTGCCCTTCTGCATGTGCAGGGGCATCTGGCCGCCGGTGTTGTTCGCCTTGATCCGGTGACCGGAGCGCGACCCGGCGCCCTTCTGGCCGCGACCGGAGGTCTTGCCGTCACCCGAGCCCTTGCCGCGCCCGATGCGCTTGCGGTCGCGCTTCGCGCCGGCCGGGGGGGCGAGGGACTCGAGGCGGACGGTGGCCGGGTCGACCGGCGTGCTGACCACGGACTCGTCAGGCATCGGCGACCTCCTCCACGCGGACGAGCGACTGGACCTTGCGGAGCATCCCGCGCAGCGTGGGGGAATCCTCGTGCACGGCGCTCTTGCCGATGCGGCCGAGGCCGAGGGCGCGCAGCGTGCCGCGGTGGCGGGCCTGCGTGCCGATCTGCGACCGCACCTGGGTGATCCGCAGGGCCATCACTCGGCCTCCGCCGGGGCGGCCGCCGCCGCGACCGGCTCGGTGCGCACGATCCCCAGGACGTCGCTGACGGACTTGCCGCGCAGGCGGGCGACCTCCTCCGGACGGCGCAGCTGCTTCAGCCCCTCCACCGTCGCGTGCAGGAGGTTCACCGGGTTCGACGTGCCGAGGGACTTGCTGAGGATGTCGCGGATGCCGGCGAGCTCGAGCACGGCGCGCACGCCGCCGCCCGCGATGACCCCGGTCCCCTCGGACGCCGGCTTCAGGAGCACGCGCCCCGCGCCGTGGTGGCCCAGCACCTGGTGGGTGATGGTGGAGCGGTACTTCGGCACCCGGAAGAGGTTCTTCTTGGCGTCGTCGATGGCCTTCTGGATGGCGAGCGGAACCTCGTTCGCCTTGCCGTGGCCGACGCCGACGGTGTCCACCTCGTTGCCCACCACGACCAGCGCGGAGAACGAGAACCGCCGACCGCCCTTGACGACCTTCGCCACCCGGTTGACCTGCACCACGCGCTCCGAGAGCTCGAGACCCTCGGGGCTGATGCGCTGCCTGCGCGATCCGTTCGACATCTGTCTCCTAGAACTCGAGCCCGCCCTCACGGGCTCCGTCGGCCAGCGCCTTGACACGGCCATGGTAGAGGTAACCGCCCCGGTCGAAGACGACCCGGGTGATGCCCGCGGACGCCGCGCGCTGCGCGACGAGCTTGCCGACCGCGGTGGCCGCGTCGCCCTTCGCGAGCCCGCGCAGGTCCGCCTCGTGCGATCCCGCAGCCGCGAGGGTGCGGCCCTGCACGTCGTCGATGACCTGGGCGTAGATCCGCTTGTTCGAGCGGAACACCGACAGGCGCGGCCGCTCGGGGGAACCCGAGACCTTGCCGCGGATGCGGCGGTGACGGCGCTCGCGCAGGATGCGTGGGGGGGTGCGTCCCAACTCAGGCTCTCTTTCCGACCTTGCGGCGGACGACCTCGTCCTTGTACCGGATCCCCTTGCCCTTGTACGGCTCGGGCGGCCGCACGCGGCGGATCCGGGCGGCGACCTCGCCCACCTGCTGCTTGTCGATGCCGCTGACAACGATCTCCGTCGGAGTCGGGACCGCGAACGCGATGCCCTCCGGCGGATCCATGTTCACGGGGTGGGAGTAGCCCACCGCGATCTCGAGCGCCTCGCCCTTCAGCTGGGCGCGGTAGCCGACGCCCTGGATCTCGAGGCGCTTCTCGAAGCCCGCCGTGACGCCCTGCACCATGTTCGCGACGAGCGTGCGCGACAGGCCGTGCAGGGACCGGTGCGGGCCGCGGTCCGTGGGGCGGGTGACCCGCAGCTCACCGTCCGCCTGCTCGACGCGGATCGGCTCCACGACGGTGTGCGACAGCTCGCCCTTCGGGCCCTTCACCACGACCTTCTGGCCGGTGATCTCGACGGTGACCCCGTCGGGGACGGGGATGGGTGCGCGTCCGATTCGACTCATCTCGACCTACCAGACCGTGCAGATGACCTCGCCGCCGATCCCCCGGCGCCGGGCCTCCTGGCCCGACAGGAGACCCTGCGACGTGGAGACGATGGCGACGCCCATGCCGCCGAGAACCCGCGGCATCGAGTCCTTGTCGGCGTAGACGCGGCGCCCCGGCTTCGACACGCGGCGCAAGCCGGAGATGACGCGACGCCGGTCGCGCGTGTACTTGAGGCGCACGACGAGGCGGGACTTGCCGCCGTCCTGCTCGTGGGTCTCGAAGCCGGAGATGTAGCCCTCCGCCTCGAGGAGGCGCGCGATGTCCGCCTTCAGGCGGCTGCCGGGCATGTCGACGGTGTCGTGGAGCGCCTGGTTGGCGTTCCGGATGCGGGTGAGCATGTCGGCGATGGGGTCGGTCAGCATGCGACTACCAGCTGCTCTTCGTCATGCCGGGGATCACGCCCGCATGCGCCTGATCGCGCAGGCAGATGCGGCAGAGGCCGAACTTGCGGTAGACCGCGCGCGGCCGCCCGCACCGGTGGCACCGGTGATAGCCCTGCGTCTTGTGCTTGGGGGGCCTCGAGGCCTTCACCTTGAGGGAGGTCTTCGCCACGCGTCTCCTCGCCTGTTCCTGGGTCCGTCTGTGGTCCGGTCTACCGTCGGCCGCGGCCGCGGGCCTTGCCGGCGAACTTGCGCTGCTTCCGCCGCCGCCGAGCCGCCCGCTCCTCCGCGGAGTAGCCCTCCGCGCTGAACGGCATGCCGAGGTGGCGCAGAAGCGCGCGCGCCTCCTCGTCCGTGCGGGCGGTGGTGGTGATGGTCACGTTCAGGCCGCGCACCTGGTCGATGCGGTCGTAGTCGATCTCCGGGAAGATCGTCTGCTCGCGCAGGCCCAGGTTGTAGTTGCCACGCCCGTCGAACGAGTCGGGGTTGATCCCCCGGAAGTCGCGGATGCGGGGCAGCGCGACCGACATGAGGCGGTCGAGGAACTCCCACATGCGCTGGCCGCGCAGGGTGACCCGGCAGCCGATCGCCATGCCCTCGCGGAGCTTGAACTGGGCGATGGACTTGCGGGCACGGGTGATCTGGGGCTTCTGCCCCGTGATGATCCCGAGCTGCTCCACGGCCTCGTCGAGCGCCTTCGAGTTCTGCTTCGCCTCGCCGACACCCATGCTCAACGTGATCTTCGTGAGGCGCGGGTGCTGCATCGGGCCCGAGTAGCTGAACTCCTCCTGGAGGCGCGCCCGGATCTCGGTCTCGTACAAGGCCTTCAGCCGCGCCGGGGGGGCGGCCACGGCCTCGACCGCCTGTGGCTCGTCGGTTGACACGCCTAGTCGATCCTTTCTCCGCTGCGGGCGGCGACGCGCACGCGCGTGCCGTCCACGACCTCGACCCGCACACGGGTCGGCTTCCTGTCCTTCGGGTCGAGCACCATCACGTTCGACCAGTGGATCGGCGCGGGCTTCTCGATGACCCCGCCGGGCTCCTGCGGCGGACGCGGCTTGGTGTGGCGCTTCACGAGGTTGAGCCCCTCGACGACGACGCGCTGCTCCTTGGGCCGGACCTCCAGCACCTTCCCGGTCTTGCCCTTGTCCTTGCCCGAGATCACCTGGACCTCGTCACCGGTCTTGATGCGCGCCGGCACTACAGCACCTCCGGGGCCAGGCTGATGATGCGCATGAAGTTCTTCTCCCGCAGCTCGCGGGCCACGGGGCCGAAGATGCGGGTGCCGCGCGGGTTGGAGGCGTTGTCGATGATCACGGCGGCGTTCTCGTCGAACGCGATGAACGTGCCGTCCTCCCGCCCGTGGGCCTTCTTGGTGCGGACCACGACGGCCTTCACGACGTCGCCCTTCTTCACGGCGCCCTGCGGGGTCGCCTGCTTCACGGTGCCGACGATCACGTCGCCGACCGTGGCGTAGCGCCGCTTGGAGCCGTTCATGATGCGGATGCAGAGGATCTCGCGCGCGCCGGTGTTGTCGGCCACGCGCAGCCTCGTCTCGACCTGGATCACGACCGCCCCCTACTTCGCCCGCTCGACGATCTCGACGAGCCGCCACCGCTTCTGCGAGGACAGCGGCCGGCACTCCTGGACCCGCACGACATCGCCGACGCGCGCCTCGTTGCGCTCGTCGTGCGCGTGCAGCTTCGACGACCGCCGCACCGTCTTGCGGTAGATCGGGTGCGGCCGGGCGGTGTCGATCCGCACGGTGATCGTCTTGTCACGACCGTCGCTCACGACCACGCCCTGGCGGGTCTTGCGACGGGCGACGGATTCCTGCGGCGTCTCAGCCACTCGCAAGCCCCCTCTCCCGGGCGACCGTCAGCATCCGCGCGATGTCGCGCCGGCGCTGGCCGAGCTCGCTCACCCGCTCCAGCGTGCCGGTGGCGTGCTGGAAGCGCAGGTTGAACACCGCCTCCCGCGCCTCGCGCAGCGCGGCCTCGAGCTGCTCGTCGCTCATCTCCCTGATCTCCTTCGCCTTCACCACGCCCTCCTCAGAACTCGTCGCGGAGGACGAACCGGCACCGGACGGGGAGCTTGTTCGCGGCCAGGCGCATCGCGTCGCGCGCCAGCGGCTCGGGCACGCCGGACAGCTCGAACATCACCTTGCCGGGCTTGACCACCGCGACCCACGCCTCCGGGGCGCCCTTGCCGGAGCCCATGCGGGTCTCGGCCGGCTTCTTCGTGACGGGCAGGTGCGGGAACAGGTTGATCCACACCTTTCCGCCACGCCGGATGCGGCGGGTCATGGCGATACGGGCCGCCTCGATCTGCCGGTTGGTGATCCAGGCCGGCTCGAGGGCCTTCAACCCGTACTGGCCGAAGTGCACCTCGAGGTGCCCCTTCGAGAGCCCCTCGCGGCGGCCACGGTGGTGCTTGCGGTGCTTGACGCGCTTCGGCATCAGCATCAGGCACCACCCCCCGGCGCGCCGTCGCCGCCGGCGGACGGGCCCTGCGGGCCGCCGCCACCGCCGCCGCGGCGCTCGCCGCGGTCGCGCTCGGGACGCCGCCGCCGCGGACGGCGCGGCGCCAGCGCGTCGCTCTCCAGGTCGGTGGAGCGGCCGCGCGCGTCGGTGACGCCCTCCGGCAGCACCTCGCCCTTGTTGATCCACACCTTCACGCCGATGCGCCCGAACGTCGTCTTCGCCTCGTGGAAGCCGTAGTCGATGTCGGCGCGCAGCGTGTGCAGCGGCACCCGCCCGTCCGAGTAGTGCTCGGTGCGGGACATCTCGGCGCCGCCGAGGCGGCCGGAGCACTGCACCTTCACGCCCTGGGCGCCGGAGCGCATGGCGGAGGTGAGGGCCCGTTTCATCGCGCGGCGGAAGCTGACGCGGTTCTCGAGCTGCTCGGCGATCGACTGGGCGACCAGCTTCGCGTCCAGCTCAGGCCGCTTGATCTCGTTGATGTTCACCTGGATCTGCTTCTGCGTCATGCGGTGCAGGTCCCGGCGCAGCGCGTCGACCTCCTGGCCGCTCTTCCCGATCACGATGCCGGGGCGGGCGGTGAAGATGTCGATGGTGAGCTTGTTCGCGTCCTTCCGCACCCGGATGTCCGACAGGCCGGCGTGGGAGAGCCGCCGCAGGATGTGCGTGCGGATCTGGCGGTCCTCGTCCAGGAACGCGGCGAACTCACGCTCCGTGAACCAGTTGCTCTTCCATTCGTGGAGGATCCCGAGGCGGAAGCCGCCGGGGTGAACCTTCTGACCCACCCTCAGTCCCTTCCGGCCGGCGAGGCCAGCCCGATCGTGATGTGACAGGTGCGCTTGTTGATGCGCGTCGCCCGGCCCTGGGCGCGGGGGCGGAAGCGCTTGATCGTGGGCCCCTCGTCAACGGTGACGCGGGCGAGCACCAGCTCGTCGGCGTCGAGGGAGTCGTTGTGCTCGGCGTTCGCCGCCGCCGACTGCAGGACCTTGCGCACCTCGACCGCGGCGGCCCGCGGCGAGAACGCGAGGATCGCGCGCGCCTCGGGCACGCTCTTGCCGCGCACGAGGTCGGCGACGAGCCGCGCCTTGCGGGCGGAGCAGCGCACGTACTTGGCGGTGGCCAGCGTCATGTCGGTGGCCGCGGCCATCAGCGCTTCACCGTGGAGGTGCGGTCGGACCCCGCGTGCCCGCGGTAGGTGCGGGTGGGGGCGAACTCGCCGAGCTTGTGGCCGACCATGCTCTCGGACACGAACACGGGGACGTGCTTGCGGCCGTCGTGGACGGCGATGGTGTGGCCCACCATCTCGGGGAACACCGTGGACGCCCGCGACCAGGTGCGGATCATCCGCTTCTCCTGCGCGGCGTTCATGTCCTCGATGCGCTTCATGAGGCGGGCCTCGACGAACGGGCCCTTCTTGAGGCTTCTCCCCACGGTCTATTTCCCTCCGCCCGCGTGCTTGCCGCGCTTGCGGCCACGCACGATGAGCTGTTGGCTGGCCTTCTTCTTGTTCCGGGTGCGGTACCCGTTGGTGGGCACGCCCCACGGGGTCACCGGGTGGCGGCCCGCGGTGGTCTTGCCCTCACCACCGCCGTGCGGGTGGTCGACCGGGTTCATGGCCGTGCCGCGGACGGTCGGGCGGACGCCCTTCCACCGGGTGCGGCCCGCCTTGCCCACCGAGATGTTCTCGTGGGTCTGGTTGCCGACCTGGCCGACGGTCGCCCGGCAGTCGAGGTGCACCTGGCGCATCTCGGTGGAGGGCAGCCGCAGCGTCGCGTAGTCGCCGTCCTTCGCCATCAGCTGGGCGCCGGTGCCGGCGGACCGGCACATCTGGCCGCCGCGACCGATCTGCAGCTCGATGTTGTGGATCAGCGTGCCGACCGGGATGTCGCGCAGCGCGAGCGAGTTGCCCGGCTTGATGTCGGCCGTGGGCCCGCTCATCACCGTGTCGCCCACGTGCAGGCGCTGCGGCGCGAGGATGTAGCGCTTCTCGCCGTCCGCGTAGTGCAGCAGGGCGATGCGGGCCGACCGGTTCGGGTCGTACTCGATCGCGGCGACCTTGGCGGGGATCCCGTCCTTGCGCCGCTTGAAGTCGATGATCCGGTAGCGCCGCTTGTGCCCCCCGCCGATGTGGCGCGTGGTGATGCGGCCGTTGTTGTTGCGCCCACCGGTCTTGGAGATCTTCTCGACGAGAGACCGCTCGGGCTTCGTCTTCGTGATCTCCTCGAAGTCCGAGCCGGTGACGAAGCGCCGGCCGGGCGACGTGGGCTTGTAGGTGCGGATGCCCATCAGGCCCCCTCGAACATCTCGATACGGTCGCCGGGCTTCAGCTCGACGATGGCCTTCTTCCACCCGGGGCGGCGGCCGCGGGTCGCGCCACGCCGCTTCGGCTTGCTCTGCACGGTGACCGTGCGCACGTCCGTGACGGTGACGTCGAACATCTGCTCGACGGCCTCGCGGATCTCGATCTTGTGCGCGGTGTCCAGCACGCGGAACGTGTACTGGTTGTGCCGCTGCACGAGGTCGAAGCTCTTCTCGGAGATGATCGGCCGGATCAGGACCCGGCGGATGTCGTCGCGGAGGTTCATGCGGTCTCCTCGGGCGCCTCGGCGTCGCCGGCGGCGTCGGCCTGGGCGGCGGTCTCGGCCTCGGCCGGCGCCTCG
>JBFLWO010000003.1:0-21675 GCA_040757755.1 Actinomycetota bacterium | reverse complement strand
GCGGGGATAACCGCACGACATGCTCGCCGCTGGTCCTGGCCACAGGCCGGCGGCGGGGAGCGGGGGCGGCGACGGGCGGGGCCGCCGGCCGTGTGGCGGCGGCGACGGGCGGCGGCTCCGGCGCCTCGGTGAAACGGTGGACGAGCCGTGTCCCCGCCCCGATCCCCATGAGCGTGAGAAGCACCCCGATGCCGACCACCGCCAGCCGTGCCCCATGGACCACGCTCTCCAGCCCGTCGACGGTCGAGCGGACGATCCCGCGGACCGCCATCGTCACGTCATCGACCGCCGCGAGGTGCTTACCCACTGCGGCGGGCTCCTCCGCCCCCGCTACGACGAGGACGGGTGGCAGGACCGCGATGAGGTCGTGCCGGGCGGCGCGCACGTTGCGCCGGGCGACCTCGAGGACCCGGCGGTGCTGGCGGGGGCTGAGGCCCAGCCGGCGGGCGGCCTCCTCGCGGCTGAGGCCGGCGGCGTGAAGGGCGAGCGAGTCGATTTGGGTGGGCGGCAGCGCCGCGATGCGCGCGAGGAGGGCACGGGCGCCCTCCCGGTCGACGACACTTTCGGGGTCGCCTGCGGGATCCTTCGCGGGGACGGTGTCGAGCATCGCCGCGGGTGCGCGGCGCGCGTCGGCCCTGCGTCGGGCCCTCGCCTGGCGGCGGAGATCCGTCTTCATCCAGCGGGCGGCGAGCTCGTGGTCACCGTGGGCGAAGATGTCGGGGCGCCGGACGCCGGCCTCCCACGCGCGGAGGAAGGTCTCGTGCGCGAGGTCGAGCCCCTGGCCAGGAAGGAGCCGCTCCCCGAGGCCCGCGAGCGCGTCGCCTCGGCGGAACCAGACCTCGCTGAGGAACTCGCGCAACCGCCCGTTGGCGAGCGCCGAGGAGCCGACCGGCACCGGTGCGTCCTCGGTGTCCGAGTAACGGTCGCGGGCATCCTGCGAGCTGCCGTGCACGCCAGCCTCCGGGGTCATCGGATGGTCGCTCGGCGGGGGTAAACGTAATCGCTCCGCGCGCCGGATGCGCTCTCGTCCGGCCCTACGTCCGCCGTCACCGCCGATTCTGCGAGGACTGGGAGGGGCCGCCAGTGCGGCCGCCGGCCATGTCGGCGCTTGGTGCCCATCAGGGACTCGGAGGCCCCGGACGCACGGCGCCCATGTAGTCGGCTCGGTCCGCAAGCGCGCCGACCCGCACGACGTCACCCCTGTGCGGCGCGTGAACGAACCTCCCGCCGCCGATGTAGAGGCCCATGTGGGCGGGCGGCTCGCCCCCGGAGCCCGCGAAGAACACGAGGTCCCCCGGCAGCTCCTCGCCCCGCGGAACGCGCCGGAAGGCCCGCCACTGGCTCACGGTGTAGTGCGCCATGGACACGCCGAACGCCGCCCAGACGTACTTGGTGAGTCCCGAGCAGTCGAAGCCGCGTGCCGGGTCCTCGCCGCCCCACACATAGGGGACGCCGAGGAATCGGAGTGCGTACGCGGCCACGTCGGGCCTCCCCGCACCGCCCGAGTCCGGCTCGACCCACCCGGCCCCGCGGTAGCCGGCGGCCCGCGCGAGCACGTCGTCGACGTACCAGTCGGCGTGGTTGTAGGCGAAGAGCGCACCGCGCAGGCGCGCCGGGTCGCCCGCCCCGTTGGCGCACAGGTAGCGGGCCGCGCCGTGCACCGCGTCCACGGGATCGTCAACGTTCGCGGCGCCGTCGCCGTCCGCGTCGAGGCCGTACGCGGCCCAGGTCGCCGGGAGGAACTGCATCGGTCCCCGGGCACCGGCGGGGCTTCGGATGTCGAGAGCCCACCCGAGGCCAGCCCGAAGCGGATACCGGCGGCCGCCGGCAAGCCCGCCGTGGCGCGTCTCGACCTCCCCGACCCCGGCGAGGACCGTCCAGGGAAGCCCCGGGCAGGTCTGCGCGGCAGCTCGGTACAGGTTGAGCATGTCCGGCGGGATGTCGGCTGCGTCCGGGCCCGGGGATGCCTCACGCGGTTCCGACGCGAAGGCCGATGATCCGGCTCCGCCGGCGGATGCCACGAGCGGCAAGACGATGAGGCCGAGGAGCGCCGCGGGGAGGAACGCGAAGGCGATGGCAGGACCCCTCATCGCCGCGAACCCCGCGGGGGCGGCCGGTGGCCGTCTCGGTGCGCTGCGGACCCCATCACCCATACAAGTCGCGAGCAGGGGCGATGGCCCCCCATTCGTCAGGCGGACGCCATGGGCTCGGATGGAACCCTTTGCGGCTCCTGTCGAGTCGTTTCGTTGCACGCACTTGACAGCCATGCGACCATGCTGGTGCCATGACGAAGCGCGAGAGACACTCCGAGGACGCGGGGCTCCCTGAGGCGCTGGAGCGCGCTGCCCAGGCCAGCCGTGCCGCACGGCTCGCGGAGGCGGCGGCCGAGGAGGCGATCGCGGCGCGAAACCACGCCATCCGCCGCGCCATCGAACAGGGCTTCTCCGTGCGCCGGATCGGCGAAGTCGTCGGCCTGACGGGCGCCGCCGTCCACCGCATCGGTCAGGTGACGGGCCCCGCGCGCCGGAGAAGAGGGGGACCTGGCGCGTCGAGCTCCTGACGCCCCCACCCGCCTCGGATGCAGATGCACCACCGCGGAGCGGGTGGAGCAAGGACCACCGTCAAAACGACTTGACAGACGGCGCGCCGAGGTGCGACGATAGGCGCGCAGAATGGCCCGGCGGCGTGCCAGCGCCCCGGGCCGCGGCAACCGAAAGGAGACTTCGGATGCGTGACCACGCTACCACGGCTCCGCGCGCGCCCGGGGAGGTGTCCCGTGGCCGCTGACATCAACCGGGTGACGATCACGGGACGCCTCACCCGTGACCCCGACATGAGGCAGACCGCGGCGGGCGACCCGGTGTGCCGGCTCCGCGTCGCGGTGAACGGCCGCGGCCGGGACGAGGCCGGCGAGTGGACCGACCGGCCGGCGTTCTTCGACGTCGTCGCGTTCGGCCGCGGCGGGGAGGCGGCCGGCAGCCACCTCTCCAAGGGCCGCCGCGTCGGCGTCGACGGGCGACTCTCGTGGCGGGAGTGGGAGGACGCCGACGGCGCCCGCCGCCAGGCCGTCGAGGTGGTCGCGAGCGAGGTGCTGTTCCTCGACTCGCGCCCGAGCGGCGCCGGCTCCGCCGCTGAGGCGGCGGGGGAGCCCGGGGGCGGCGATGACATCCCATTCTGACGCCCCACCCGCGGACGCGAGGCCCGATGGCTCAGCCCTCGCGCCGGAAGAGCTCGACGAGGTGTCGCTCGAGCTCCGCCAGATCGCCCGCCGCCTTGCACGCCTCGAGCGGATGCTCTCGAGCGACCCGGCGTGCGCGAAGGCGCTCGTCGCCGTGGAGCACGCCGCGACGGACATCCGGGAGGCGACCCTGCGCCTGCCCGACGGCATGCCGCCGGTCGGTGCGTCCGGCGCGCTCGCCGTCGGCCCGCTGGTCGTCGAGGTGCGGGCGCGGCGCGTCACATACGCCGGCCGGCCGGTGCGTCTCACCCGGAAGGAATGGGACCTCCTCGCCCGGCTCGCCCGCACGCCGCACGACTGCGTGACCAAGACCGACCTCCTCCGCGACGTGTGGGGCGCGCAGGGACGGATGCGGACCCGCACGGTGGACAGCCACGCCTCGAAACTCCGCCGGGCCCTCGCCTGCGCGGGGGCCGAGGGGTGGGTCGAGAACGTGTGGGGCACCGGCTACCGGCTGGTGAGCGCTGCCGCGCGCGACGTCGAGGAGCTTCGGGCGGCGTGACGCCCCCCGCGGACCGGGCCGCGTCCGGCACGCGCGGCCCGGCCCGCGCGTGCAACCGCGCGACCATCGCCCCCATCACTCCCCGCCGGCACGGCCGCACCGCCACATCTCCCGGCTCGCGGCTGTCCACGGCCCGACACGAAACGCCTACCTCAACGCCGTTCCTCTCGCCCCCCGATCCGCCCGACCAGGCCGCCCCTCCGGCAACCCAGAATCGGCGGAGACGCAGATGCACTCGTGTTTGAGTGCGACTGGGCGAGGGGGTCAACGGGCCTGGTCACGACTTCTGGGAGAAGGAGGGTTCTTCCGTCGCGGGAGGTCGGGTGCTCAGCGTCGCCAAGCTCGTGCCGGACCAGGGTGCCTACTACGAGGACTCCGTCGCCCGAGCGCGGGAGGACTACTACGCCGGCCGCGGCGAGGCCCGCGGACGCTGGGTGGGTTCCGGCGCCGAGCGCCTCGGCCTGTCGGGAGAGGTCGCCGACGGCGCCCTCTCCGCGGTGTTGCGGATGAAGCACCCCGCGACCGGCGAGGAGCTTCGCCGGCCCCCGAAGGAGCGCACGACACGAGTGATGAGGATCGACCCGGCGACCGGGGAGAGCGTCGAGGTGGAGGTGACCCTCAAGCCGGTGGCGGGGTTCGACCTCACCTTCAGCGTTCCCAAGTCGCTGTCGGTCCTGGAGGCCGTCGCTGACCCCGACAGCCGCGGCGGCCGCCACATCAGGCACTCGGTCCGAGCCGCCCACGAGGAAGGCATGCGGGCCGCCCTCTCGCATCTCGAGCGCGAGGCGTGCCTCGTTCGGCGCGGCAGGGGAGGGCTCGCCCGGGAGGCAGGCTCGGGGTTCGTCGCCGCGGCCTTCGACCATCGGGCCTCGCGGGCTCGCGACCCCCATCGCCACACGCACGTGATCGTCGCGAACGTGACGGAGGGACCGGATGGGAAGCTGAGCGCCCTCGACGGGCGGGCGCTTCTCTCCGAGCACCGCCTCGCGGCCGGCTACGTGTACGAGGCGGCGGTGCGCCGGCGGATGGCCGAGGCGGGCTTCCGGTTCGGCCCGGTCGAGAAGGGGATGGCGGAGCTCACCTGCGTCCCCGAGGCCGTCACCGAGGAGTTCTCGACCCGCCGGCGGGAGGTGCAGGCGGACATGGCCGCCCACGGAGCGAGAGGCTTCTACGCAGCCGGTGCGGCCGCGCGAGCCACGCGCGCCCCCAAGCCCTACGGCGAGGTGGATCTCCCCTGGGAACGGGAGGGTTGGCGTGCGCGGGCCGCCGAGCACGGCCTGACCCGGCGAGCAGTCGAGCGCATCGGCCGCGACGCATACCGACGACGCGGAGGGCACGTCACCGGGCCAGACGCGGCGGGCCTCCTCGATGAGCTCGGCGGCCCCCAGGGTCTGACGGAGCTTCAGACGACCTTCACGCGTGCGGACGTTCTCCGCGCGGTCGCCAGCGCCCACACTCAGGGAATCTCACTCGGGGCCCTCGACACGCAGGTGGAAGCCCTTCTCCAGCGCGACCACATCCTCGAGGTCGCCCACGGCCGTTTCACGACCACCGAGCTCCTCGCATGCGAGCGCGAGATCATCGACGAGGTGGACGCACGGAGGGGCGCGCAGGTCGGCGTCCTCGCGAGCGGAGTCGTCGATCGCGCCCTCGCCCGAAACCGCGACCGCGGGACGCCGCTCACCGACGAGCAGGCCGAGCTCCTGCGCGCGATCACCACGAGCGGCAACGGTTGCGACCTCGTCCAGGCCCACGCCGGGAGCGGCAAGACCCACGCCTTGGGAGCCCTCGCGGAGTGCTATCGCCGCGCCGGCCACGCGGTGATCGGCTTTGCTCCCACCGGCCGCGCCGCCCGCGAGCTTCGCCAGGCCGGCGTGCAGGCGCAGACGCTCGATGCCCTGGTCCTCGCCCTCGACCGGCGCGGTGGGCCGGCACCCGGGCGCCCGGTTGTCCTGATCGGCGACGAGGCCGGGATGATGGGAACGCGTGGGCTCGCGGCTCTTGTTCGACACGCCTCGACGGCGAACGCCAAGGTTGTTCTCTGCGGCGACACGGCGCAGCTGCCCTCGGTGCCGGCCGGCGGCGCCTTTGCCGCCCTTGTCGAGCGCCACGGCGCCCTGACGCTGACGCGGGTCCTCCGCCAGCGCGACCCGGAGCACCGGCGGGCCCTCGCCGCCCTCCGCGAGGGCGACAGCGAGGCCTACGTTCGCTGGCAGCTCCAGAAAGGGCTCCTCCAACTCGGCGGTCGGGAGGATGTCATTCCCCGCGCCGTGGCCGACTGGGCCTGCGCTCAGGCGGAAGCGCCTCCCGGCGAGGTGATCCTCGTCTGCCGCGACAACGCCCTGCGCGAGGAGCTGAACGGGGCGGCACGGGCAGAGGCCTCGCGGCGCGGCTGGCTTCGAGGCCCGGGCCTCGAGGTCGCCGGGCGCGAATTCAGGGTCGGCGACCGCGTCATCGCCCGCAGGAACGACCGCCTGCTCGACACCGACAACGGCGACCGCGGGACGGTCGTGGCGATCGATAGCGGGAGCGGCACGCTCCGGGTCGCAACCGACGACGGCCGCTCCGTCGCCTACCCCGCCGGCTACGTCGCCCGCGGACTCCTCGAGCACGCCTACGCCGTCACCGGCCATGGCGCGCAAGGCGCCACGGTCGAGCGGGCGATCGTGGTCGCCCGCCCCACAGACCACTCCGCCGAGTGGAGCTACACGGCGGCGAGCCGTGGGCGCCGTGCGTCAAGGGGCTATCTACTCGTCCAAACCGCCGCTGGCCTCGAGGGCGGGGGGGCCCAGCGACCCGAGCGCTCCCTCTCGGACGGGATCGCGGGCTACATGGCCGCCCTTACCGAGAGCCAGGTCGCGCCGATGGCTAGAAGTTCGGCCAACGTAGAACGCGCCTGATGCGTGCGCCAGGATCTGATGTAGCGATGGAGTGGCGTCGGAGCTCCCTCACTTCGGCTGACACCTCTCGGCTTTCGAGGGTGGGGGTTCCGGCCCCGGCCACCGCCCCCTCCGAAGCCGGCTGGATGGGGCCAGCGGGCCTGGAGGGCCTGCCGAGATCCCTTGCGTCCACGCGAACTCGCCGATGGCTTCGCCCTCGATCACGCCCGCAAGTAGACCGCATGGGCCACGCGCTCGGCAGCGTCGTCCACGGCCTCGTGCTCCCAGACGCGCACGACAGTCCAGCCTCCGGCCTCCAAGGCGGCGGTCACGCGCTCATCGCGGGCGCAGTTGCGGGCGAGCTTCGCACGCCAGTAGTCGGAGTTCGCCCTTGGCGCGTTGCCGTGTTCGGGACATCCGTGCCAGAAGCAGCCATCCACGAAGACAGCCACATTGGCTCGTGTGAACGCGAAGTCAGGCCGCACTCGCACCCCACTGGCAACGACGGGGTAGTCCCGCCGGTATCGCAATCCGAGGGCGTGCAGCCTCGATGACAGCGCCGCCTCAGGCCTCGTGTCGCGGCGCCGGTTGCCCTGCATCACGCGTCGTGTCGCAAGCGACGACGGTGGTGGGGCGGCGGGAAGGCTCATGCGATGCCTACGACCTGCGGACGCTTAGCGCGGAGGGTGTCTGCTGCGGTGTCCAACAAGAAGTCGAGGATGGCGGCCGCGCCCCGCATGCGATATCTCTCAAGCGTGCCCGCGTCGATCAGAACAACCTGTAGATGAGTGTTCTGGGCTGCCCTGAGAGCGTGCTCTACCAGATCCCTGCTGAAGGCGCCGCGCGTCACCATGACGACGACGTGCGCATGCAGCAGCGTGGCCATGCCGATTTCCTTGGCGAGGTCGTGAACCGGCACGGTGCCCTTCGTTGCCTTGCACTGGAAGAGCCAGCGCGAGAAGAGGAGGTTTGCGCCCTCCGCGACGAGGTCGACTTCCGCGTAGCCCGTATCGACACTGCGAACGCGGAAGCCCATCGGAGCAAGTCCCACGTCGTACGCCAGCCTGAGAGCCAGGAGTTCCAGGGCCACGCCCTGCTCGTTCTTGGTCCCGCTGCTTAGGGCACGATAAATCTCCATCACGGGCGTATTCAGCCGCTTGCGGAGATCCGGAGGAATGAGTCCTGTGCTCAACGTCTGCGCAACATCGATGTCGAGCTTCAGGAGCTTGTCGGTGGCAGCGACCTTGCCGGACTTGCCCTTGCTCTGCACGTCCGACGACGTGAGCCAGCCGTCCTTCTCCAAGGGGTTGATGACTCGGTCGCGCATCGCACCCTTGAACTCGATCCCGTACCGCGCGACGGTCTCCTTGCGCACGCGTGTTGCCTGAACGGGACTGGTGCCCTCGATCTGACCGATCTTCTGGAGTGTCCGCAGGAACAGCCGCTGTGCTTGAGAGAGGGACGAGAACTCGTCGACCTCCTGGAAGCTGATCCCGATGAGCTCGTGGAGCTTGTCGTTGTGGACCTGCCACGTGCCACGCTTGGTGTCGTACGAGCAGGCGCCTGACGCGGCCATCCAGCCGAGCATGAACGTATGGTAGGTTGTGTCCCCGGGCAAGTCGAACCCGCGCCGGCGGAGCTCAGCGTCGATGGCTGCCTTGTTCGCCTTCTCATGACGAAGCGCTAGATCGTGAACGACCTGAAGCACGTCGATGCCCATGCGCTCCTCGATCATGTGCTTGGCGAAGCGCGCGAGCCGTGCATCCTCGTCGGGCAGCGCGCGTAGCTCGTTGGCGAGCGGGCTCAGCTGGAACGTGTCCGGGTCGATCAGACCATGGGCAAGAAGCGACAGCAGGACGTTTCCTTCGCGCTTTGCGCCGGCAGCGATCTTCGGGTAAGCAGCGGCGATGGCCTGTTTGAGCTTGTCGCGGTCGCCAGCGGCGGGCGCGACGGCTTCGAGAACCTTGGTCAGGCTCTCCATCTGCTTGAGCGAGAAGTCGCCAGTGTAGGTCAGGCGGCGCCGACCAGAAGCCGGGGCGGCCTCCTCGCCGGATGCCCGATCGCCATTCCCGGAAGCCTGCCCGTCAGGCGGCTTGGGGTCGCTCATGACTCACGGCGAGTTGGCTGGCGATCGCGCTGCCCAGCACCTCCGCGAGGAGTGGCGGCACTGCATTGCCCACCTGTCGCCACTGACGCTCGACGGTGCCGGTCAGGTACCAGTCGTCAGGGAAGGTCTGCAGTCGCTTGACCTCTTCGATGCGGAGGATGCGGTTGCGCCAGTGGAGCGGCCCCATGTTGTTCGAACGGCGAGCCTGGAGCGTCCACGACGGGAGATCGGGGCTGAGCTTGAGCAGGAAGGACCAGTACCGCGATCGCCACTCGAACTTCGGGTGGGGATGACCACGCTTGGCAGTGAAGTACAGGTAGTTGTCGCCGGGCGGGATCTCGCGCAGGAGGTGGTGGTACTTCCCGCCGGCGAAGTGGCCCGTGTCGTCAGCGTTCTCTTCGGTGTCCAAGTCGCTGATTGCTTGGCCAGCGCTGACCCACGGCCTGCGGCGTTGCGAGAGCAAGTCGTCACCGGGATTCTTCGCGTGCGTTGGCTCGGGGAAGCGGAACGGTGCGTCGAGCATCCCTACGACGAAGAAACGTTCCCGGATCTGTGGCACGCCGTAATCGGCGGCGTTGATGAGTTGTGAGCTCAGGTGGTAGCCCAGATCCTTGGCGGTCGTAAGGATCAACTCGAGAGCGCTGCCATGGACCTTGTACGCCAGGCCCGCTACGTTCTCGAGGATAAACGCGCGAGGCCGTATCGCCTCAAGGACTGTGAGGTAGGCGTTGATCGTCTCCTCACCCACAGCGTCGGCAAGAGCACGTGGCTTTTCCTTGAGGTAGAAGCGCGACTTGGAGAACGGTGGGCACGGCGGGCCACCTGCGAGAAGGTCAATCGACCCCAGAGTCGCGCCATGCGAGGCCGAAGCGAGAAGCTCCTTGCTGAGTTCGCCCGCCGTCCCTAGGTGGAACGGAACTCCGGGGAGGTTCCTGGTGTAGCTCTCTGCGCAGTAAGGGTCGAGGTCGGTTGCGAAGACGGTCTGGAAGCCCGCTCGTAGCAGTCCAAGGTCAAGACCGCCGCAGCCCGAGAACAGGCTGACGGCCTTCAAGCGGCGACTGCGAGTCGCGTCCGCCGCGCGCCAAGGGTAGTGGCGACTTCTTCGACAACGTGGCGGGCAAGGAGCGGAGGAACGGCATTGCCGATCTGGCGCACGCGCTCGCGGCGAGGGCCCTCGAAGCGGTACCCCCGCGGGAAGGTCTGGAGGGCCGCTAGCTCCGGCGTACGAAGCCTCCTCGACTCCCAGTGGAAGGGGCCGACCCAAGGACCCGGCGAAGCGTTGATTGTCCACGAAGGCAGGTCAGGGCTCAGCTTGAGGAGGAAGTTCCAGAAGCGCGTCTCGGTTTCCCACGTTGGGTTCGGGTGCCCTGCCCACGAGGTGTGGTGCTTATAGTTCCAGCCCGGAGGGATCTGGCGCAGGTGCTCGGCCCAGCGCCCATCGACGACCTCCTCTGGCTCGAAGTACCCGGGGTCCTCGAACCCGGCCAAGGCAGGAGCGGCCGTCTCGAAAACAGGGAGGTCGCTGCTCTCGTCCGTCGGGTCCCGATGGGTTGGAGGCGGCGCTGCTGGTGCCCCCTCACGGGATCCGAGAAGGAACACGCGCAGCCGGCGCTGGGGAACGCCGTACTCGACGGCGTTGACCGCGCAGAGCGTCGTGCGGTAGCCGGAGTCCTCGGCGGCCTGGATGAGGGCGTTGAGGACCGGACGATGGCGCGGATGCGTGATGCTCCTCACGTTCTCGAACACGAAGGCGTCGGCGTCCGCCTCGTCCACTAGCCGCCAGTATTCCTGGACCAGCGTCCGTCGCGCGTCGGGACGAACGATCGTGGGGCGTGCGGGGCGCTCAACCAACAGTCCAGCGGCACGCGCTCGCCGGTAGGCGGCGTCATCTCCGGGGTCGAGCCAGTATGCCGCCTTCGAGAACGGCTGGCAGGGTGCCCCACCCACGATGATGAGCGGATCGTCCGCCGAGAGGCCTGCCTCGTCGCGGAGCATCTTCCCGCTCAGGTCCCGCACATCGCCTTCGAGCACTCGGCCTCCGTGCAACTCAGCGTTGGCCTCCAGAGTGCGGCAAGACCAGGGGTCGTTGTCGACGGACAGCCGGAGTGTGCATCCCGCTTGAACTGCGCCGATGCCGAGGCCTCCGGCCCCGGCGAAGAGGTCGATCACGTTGCACGTCGTCACGGCGCCGCAACCTACAGGCCATCCCGGACGACGCACGGACCGGACGGCGGCGCGCCAAGCCCCACGCGACAATCGGCCCGGGGGCGCCCTGCTCCCCCTCGCCTGCGACTCCCTCGGCACCGGCCCCATACCAGCGCTCGCCTCCGGAGCGCGGTTGGTCCGAGCCCCGAGGACCCGCACACCGCGCGGTTTCCCGCACCGTGTCCCGCACCGTCTGGGACGCTCCCGCACCGTCCCGCACCGTCCTCAAACGCAAATCCTCCAGGCTCAACCAGTGGTCGAGGGTCGACCAGAAATGAGCCTATTTGCAGGCGGAAAGTGAGTGGGCAGTACTGGGATCGAACCAGTGGCCTCCCGCGTGTGAGGCGAGCAGCCGTTTCCGCGTCACGCCATGCCTGATTCATGGAAACACACCGGTCCGCCTCCCGCGTGACGCGCTCGAGGAGGCGTACGGGACGAGGAGGCGAAGAGGGCGCGTCTGGGGCGCGGTCTACCGTAGTGGGCATGACCCTCTTGCAGCAGATCGCCGAGGACGCCACGGTTTCGGAGGTTCCTCCCGCCACGGTCCTCCACCGGTGCAAGATCCTCGCTCATCGACTCCGGTACGAGCCCCTCGGGACGTGGGCCGACCTCGAGCTGAACGGCTATCCCCGATCCGACGACGTTCCCGACTACCGGCGAAGCGAGATGAGGGGGCATGCCATCCCCTCCCGGCACGCCGGCCACGACGCAGCCGATGGGCAGGCGCCCCGCACCGCCCCCCAGCCTTGTGAAGGATGACCGACGCCAACAAACATGCGCTTCCGACCCCGTCGGACCTCCCTGGAGATCTACGGCTTCTGTGGGACGTCCTCGCTGAGGCACCGGCTCCTCTTGATCTCGGGGGCCTGAGCGCAGCGCTCTCCGCTCGCCTCGCCCGACCCGTCCGCCCCGCCCAGGTCCGCGCCCTCGTTGCGCGCGCCGATTGGGCGCGAGCCGAGGACGGTCGCTACCGCCTGGCTCCCCCGGAACCCGAGCCGCCTCCCGCGGCGGCGAGATCCACCCGCCGCCACCGCCGCGTCGTCGCGCTCGACCTCGAGTCCGCCGTGCGGGCCGTCCCGACCGCCCCCTTCGCTGAAGCGCGCATCTTCCAGGTGGGCGCCGTCCGCCTGGGGCGCGATCGCAGCTGGGTTCGCGAGAGCCGGTGCTTCTCGGCCTTTCTCAGCCTCCCGGAGGGCTTCACCGTACATGCGCCCGACCTTGCGGCGCGTCACGCCGCAGCCGCACGCCCGGCAGGCGATGTCCTCGAGGACCTTCGCACCTTCTGCTCGGACGCCGACACGATCGTTGCCTACAACGGGGTCGAGCACGATTTCCCGCTCCTCGATGCCGCCTACGAGCGCGAGGGGCGCCCGGGACTCGACCGCATGGCACTGGTCGACGGCTACCTGATCGCGCTCCTAATGTGGCCGACGCCTCCCCGCCAGCACCGACTCGGCCAGCTCGCAGAGCGCCTCGGGCTCAAGGTCGCCGGGCTCCGCTGGCACGATGCGCTCGATGACGCAAAGGTCCTCGCCCTTCTCCTCGGCGCCGCCGGGCGCGCGCTTCGTGCCCTCGATCCGGACCTCCGCCGGCTCGTCGCCTCAGTCTCCGGCGGAAGTCACGCGCTCGAGCTCGTCTTCGATCTCGCGAAGCTCCGACCCGCTCGCGAGCCGCGCCAGGACGCCGACGTCGCCGACCTCCTCGGCCGCCTCATGCTCGGACGTCCGCGCCGGCGCGAGCCACCGCCAGAGCGAGACGCCGATGAGCTCGCCCTAGCGCCCCAGCCGCCCCTCGACCTTCCGCCCGCGCTCGCCGGGCCGTCCGACCGTGTTCGCCCCGTCGCGCTCGCGCGCGCCGCAGGCGCCCCCGAGGTCACTGAGCGGCCGCAGCAGGAACAGATGGCGACAATCCTCTCCGACTGGGTCGCGGAGCGCAGACCGGGGCTTGTCGAGGCGCCAACCGGGAGTGGTAAGAGCTTCGCGCTCCTCGCCCAGGCTCTTGACTGGCTCCGCGGCGACTCCGCGCGCCGTGTCCTCATCTCGACCCACACCAAGCAGCTCCAGGGCCAGCTGGCCCGAGACATCGAGGCCCTCGCGGCGGTCGTTCCGGCCCTCGGCCGAACTGCGGACCTCGTCAAAGGCCGCGTCAACCGCCTGTCGCTCCGCGCCCTCGTCGCGGCAGTCGGCGAGGCGACCCGCCCCCCAGCCCTGCGCGCCGGCCCGGCCCCCGGCTTCGCGAGCGACGAGCGCTACCGCGAGTTCCTCGCATTTCTCATGCTTCGACTCGTGGCGCCGCCGACCACGCTCGCCGAGGCGTGGGAGGCGCGCTCGCTCGATCCCGTCGACGTCCCCGCGTTCTTCGAGAGCTACCTCCACGGGCGGAGCGGCCTCTACCTCGCCTCGCTCTCGCAGGAGGCGGTCGGCGAGTTCGGACGCGCCGACCGCGAGATCACCCTCCACACAGACACCGTCCGAGAGGCGATCGCCGGTCACCGGCTGATCGTCGCCAACCACGCGCTCCTCCTCGCGCGCCGCGAGGACCTCACCGACCTCGGGCCAGAGACCCTCCTCCTCGTCGACGAGGCGCACTCGCTCGAGGGCGCGGCGACCGGCGCCCTGTCCGCCGAGCTCGACTACGCCGTCCTCGAGCGGCTCACTCGGGACGCCGTCGCCTGGGCCGACCAGGCGTCCGGCCCTACTAGCGTCCTGGCTGCGATCCGCCGGATCGTCGCGGACCTTGACGAGGACCTCGCGACCGAAAAGATCCCGAAAGTGGCGCTCGAGATCCTCGGGCGCGACGCAGGTGCTCGTACGATTGCAAGCCCCTACGCCGGCCCCGGGGCGCCGCGCCGGGTCGACAGCCTTCGGGGCTACCTCGCGACCGTCGCTCAGCGCCTCGATGCCCTCTCGCAGCACCTCTACGCCTACGGCGCCCAGATGGCCGATCGCCTCGACCCCTTTGCGGCCGAGCGCTTCTGGTCCCTGGCTGCCCGCATCGACGGGGCGCGCGACGCCCTCGCGAGCATTCTCGTCGACTTGGAAGCGCTCCTGGGCCCACTCCCAAGCGCCCGCGCGCGGGAGGGCGACGCGGCACCCGAAGGCGCCCGACCGCAGGAGCAGGCAGCGCCCGTCCCGACCGCCGAGGGGGCCCAGCATGACGAGGACGACGAGGAGAGCGGCGCCCCGGACGAGGTCGACTCCGGGGAGGAGGCGGCCCCCGACGGCGACGCGCCGCCGGAGGTCCCCGAGGAGGCCGAGCGCGGTCTCAACCGGGTCGTCTACCTCGAGCCGTTCCCGGAGCCCGATCTCGCCCGTGGCCGCCGGAGCTTCCGCTTCCGGATCGTCTCCGCGCCGATCTCGCTCGGCGCCGAGCCCGCATGGAGCGTGTTCCAACAGGGCTTTCCGCGCCGCTACCTGGTCTCGGCGACGCTCCGGGTTGCCGGGAGCTTCGACTACATCCGCGATCGGCTCGCCCTCGGTCCGGAGGTCGCCGAGCGACACCTCGACACGCCGTTCGACCTTGCCAGACAGGCGCGCCTGGTCTGCATGAGCGACTTCCCCTCCTGGGCCGAGCAGCCAGAGGGCGCGATGCGGACGCTGGCCCATCAGCTTGCCGGCTACGTCAACGAGGTTGTGAGGCGAACGAGCGACGGGACCTACGCCGGCGGCGCGATGGTCCTCACGACTTCGCGCGCGGCCGCCGCCGGCATCGCCGGCGAGCTCGCCGCGCGCCTTGCTGCGGCAGGCCAGGACGCTCCGGTCCACGCGACCGCGCTTCTTGGAAACCAGCGAGGCGTCGACGCCATGCGGACCCAGGGAGGCGTTCTCGTGGGGACCAAGGGCCTCTGGCAGGGGGTGGACATCGCCAACCCCGAGCGCCTGCGCCTCGTCATTGTGAACAAGCTCCCCTTCGCGCCATTCGCCGACCCGCTCGTGATTGCCCGACGCGCCCGGGAGCGGGAGCGCGCCGAGCGCGAAGGCGCCGGCGATCCCGACCAGGTCGCGACGGAGCGCTTTTACCTGCCCCAGGCGGCGCTCGAACTCCGCCAGGCGGTCGGGCGGCTCATCCGGAGCGAGCGCCACCAGGGGGTCGTCGTCATCTGCGACCGCAAGCTTGCCGGCACCACCCGCCAGCGCGAGCTCTACCGCCGCATCTTCCTCGGCTCCCTCGACCCGGGCCTTCTCCGCGACGCCCCCGCGCTTCCGGGACCGGGGGGCGGCTGCGTCGTCGACCAAGTCGAGGGCTGGCGACGGATCTGGGAGTTCCTCACCGGGATTGGACTCATCACGGCCGACCGCGCTGCCGCCTTGACGGATCCCGAGGCACTTCGCGAGCACACGCTCCTCCCGGCGACCCGCCGGATCGCCGACGCCGCGATGACCGAGGCCGAGGTCGCGGCCCACCGTGCCGCGGGCACGCTCAGCAACGAGATCGAGCGCCGAGGCGAGGCCGTCGCAGGGTGGCTCAAGGACCGGGAGGAGCCGCTTTCCCTCCGCGCCGAGCAGCGCGACGGCCTCGCCGCGGTCGCGCAGGGCGAGGATCTCCTCGCGCTCCTTCCGACCGGCTACGGCAAGAGTTTTCTCTTCCAGCTTCCCGCGCTCATCCTCCCCGGCCTCACCCTCGTCGTGAGCCCGCTCGTCTCGCTTATGCACGACCAGGCCATGGAGCTCAACCGGTCGATCGGTGGCGCCGTCCGAGCCCTCGTCGGCTCCCTCCCGGAGTCGAGCTCGAGGATGGGGCGCGCCGAGGTCGCCGAGCAGATGGCCGGGACGCGCGACCACGGGATCCGGCTCGTCTACTGCTCCCCCGAGCGCCTCTGCCAGGCGCCCTTCCAGGCACTGGTTGCAGAGGCCGTCGCCGCCGGGCGCATCACGCGAATCGCGATCGACGAGGCGCACACCCTCGTCCAGTGGGGCGACGACTTCCGCCCGGCCTTCCGCCGCATGGAGCGCTTCCTCGCCGAGCTTCGCGCCGGCCATCCGACGCTTCGCCTGACCGCGGTGACCGCCACGGCGAACCGCACCGTCCGCGAGGGGCTTCGCGAGCGCATCTTCGGCCGGCCCGCGACACCGCCGCCCGGCGGCGACGGGCCGGGCTTCCGACAGGTCGCCGCTAATCCGCTGCGCCCGGAGATCGCCCTCTACCGGCGAGTCCTTGCCACCGGCCAGGGCGCCCAGGCGGTCGCGGGCCTCGTCGAGGCCGTCGTCGACGCCGCCGACGACCACGCCATCTTCTACTGCCTCACCGTCCGCGAGGTCGAGGCCGTGCACGCGGCGATCCGCGAATACCTCGGCCCCGGCGAGGCCGGGCGCGTCCGGATGTACCACGGACGGCTCCCCGAGATCGAGAAGGCTGCGGTCGCGAACGACTTCCGCGCCTCGCCGCGCCGCGGCGAGGAGGGCTTCGCGCCGATGATCGTCGTTGCGACCTCGGCCTTCGGACTCGGGATCGACCGCCCGGACATCCGCTTGGTCTTCGTCGTGAGCCCGCCACCCGACCTCGCGGCGCTCTACCAGCAGCTCGGACGCGCCGGCCGCGACTGCGCTGGCTGGGTGCCGGGCGCCGAGCCCGGCGCCGACGCCGGGCGCCCGGTGAACGTCGGCCTTGCGCTGGCCACGCGACGCAGCATCAACCTCGTCCAGTGGATGACCCAGCAGGACCTCCCAGCGCCATTGCTGCGCGCCATGGGCGAGCGCGTCCTCGCCGCGACAGATCACATCGACCCCCTCGACGTCGCGCGTGACCTCATCGCCGCCGAGCTCAACGCCGGGAGGCTCACCCCGCGGGCAGCGCGCTCCCCGTTCCTTGAGGCCGAGTGGCGCTCCGGCGTCGTCCGCGTCCTCGCGGCCCTCGCCGGAGCGGGCCTCCTCGAGGACGGCGGCGACTTCCCCGAGCGCGTCAAGATCCTTCCGGGCGAGATCGCTGCGCCCGCAGCTAACCGGCTCGTCGCCACGGTGATCGAGACGATCCTCGCGCAGGGTGGCGGGCTTCGCGCCGTCCGGCTCCCCGAGCTTCACGCCCGGCTCGCCGCCCTTCCGGGCTACGCGCCGGCCTATCCCGACCCGGCCCGGACCTGGGTCCTCCTCCAGGATCTCCACGTCGCCGGCCACCTCGACGTGTCCCAGGCCCCGAACGACCGGACGCTCATCGGCTGCCGCCCGCTCACGAGCGCGCTCCCGGCGGGCTTCACCGCCCTCGTCGGAAGGCGGCTCGAGCGCGCCGCGCGCGAGCTTAGGGAGCTCGTCGACTGGCTCCAAGATGACCGCTGCACGGCTGCGGGGCTCGTCGACTACCTGAGTGCGACGCTGCCCCCGGGGACGTGCGCGCTTCCAACGGTGCGCTGCTCGACCTGTTGGGGCGACCCGGCGACGGCCGTGGCCGGCGAGGTGCCCGGGGCCATCCACGAGGCATTCTTCACGCCGCGCCCGGCGCCGGCGGCCGCGGGCCCGGGCCGGCCGCAGTTCGAGCGCCGCCTCGACGAGGCCGTCGAGCGGCTCCTTTGGGACAACTGGCGCGGCCTCGCTCCGGTCATGATCCGCCTCGTGCTGGCGGGCGCCGACTCCTACTACGACCGGCGCGCAGGTAGGCGACGCACCCTATGGCCGCGCCTACTCCACCATCGGCTTCGCGGGTCGCGCCCGGGCCTCCGGCAGGACGCCGTCGACCAGTCCCTCGAGCGCCTCCGCGCCGCCGGCGCGATCGTCGACGTCGACCAGCGCGTGCGCCTTCGCCGCCACGCCGACGCCGAGGAGGCCCAGCGCGCGCGGGCCGCCGCAGCGGGAGGCGCGTCGTGAGCTCGCCCGCGCCACCCCGCCCCCTCGACCCCAACGAGGACGCCCCACCTCTCCACGCGCTTCTTCCGCAGCTCCTTCTCGGGGCGAGCGAACTCGAACTAGCCGATCGCGAACGGGTCGCCGCATACCTCGCCGAGGTCGTCCGGACACGCGGTGGCCTCCTCCACACCGCCTCGCTCTGGAACGCCATCTACTTCGGCTGGGACCCCAGCGCCCGCGAGTACGTGCAGCTCCCGAACGCCCTGGTAGACGACCTCGGGACCGTCGAGCAGGGCGCGGCCGTCGGGGCCGTCCCCGTCGGTGGCATGGTCGCCGTCCGCGTCGGGGACGGGCTCGAGTGGTGCGAGGTTCTCTACAAAGAGGGCGCCCACCCAGACCTGGACGCAGGCCTCGCCCCGGCGCGACTCTCCGGCGCCCCAGCCGGACCACCCGATGACGACGGCCTCGTCCGCCTGCGCGAGCGGCTTGTCCTCGACTTCGGCGCGTTCGGCATGACGCCGTCGCGGACTCGGCTCGCCAGACTCCGGCGCGACGCGCGCTGGCTCGATGAGCACGGGCACCTGATCGTCGATGCTCGGTACACCCCCGAGGACGCCGCGCTCGACGACCTGGCGTTCTTCGCACGCCACCTCCTGACCCGCCGGCGCGACGTGCTTGCGAGAGGCCCCCTCAGGCTCGCACTCGGCGCGGACGCCGACGAAGGCGACCTCGAGGACGCGCTCGAGGCCAGCCTCCTCGCGGTCGAGGAGATCGCCCGCGCGGCCCCGGGGCTACGCAACTGGCGGGGCTACCTCGTCGACGAGGCTGCGCTCGCCGCCAGGCTCGACCACGATCCAGACGCCCCGCTCGCACGCGCGGACCTCGACTGGCTCGCCGCGCAACTCGGCCGAGTCCCGGACCGCGAGAGGGTTGTCTACCGCGTGATCTCTCAGCGGCTCCTCGACTTCGAGGGCGCGGCGGAACGCATGGTCTTCGCCAGCTGGGCCGAGGCCGTCTGCCACGCGAGCCTCCACGTCGCAGACCGCCTCGCCGAGCACGCGCCGGACGGCCTCGACGACCGCGGGGTGCACCTTCGCCTCGACGACGCCTGGCAGGGCGGCGGGATCTGGCGCGCCGAGCAGGTGGCCGCGCGGACGCCGCTCTGCGACCTCCCGCCGCTTCTCGCCCTCGGCCTCGGCCACCAGGAGAGCCAGGGGGTTGTTCCGCTCCTCGGTCCGGCGCCGGAGCCCGTAGAGGAGCCACCCGACGAGCTCCTGCCCGAGCTACCCGAGGAGCCTGCCCCTGAACTTCTCCGCATCGAGCAGACGCTAATGGTCTTCCGCACTACGCTCGCGCCGTTCCACGTCGACAAGGGGCTCCTGCTTCTCCCGCCGGAGATCGCACCGTGCCTTCGCGCGGCCGGAGATCTCGTCGCCCTTCGGCTCCACTACGACGGCGAGCGCCTTCCCCTAGCCGCGGAGCTCTCGGCCGACGGCCGCTACTTCACCGGCCTCGAGTGGCCACTCGCCGTCTACCCCGGGATCATCCTCACCGTCTCACTGACGCTCGGCGCCCGGGTTCTCGAGGCCCGCACGACGCCCCGCGAGTGGCCGCTCGAGCTCGCCGGTGGCGTCTACCCCTTCGTTTGTGATGAGCAGATCCTTGCGCGAAGCCTCGGTCTCGCTGCCGCGAGCTTCGGCCCCGCGACGCTGGCGGAGCTCCTCGTGGCGACGCTTCGCCACCGGGGCATCGCGGCGACCGACGGCACCAGGCGCGCGAGTGCGCGAGCGCTCGCGGCCGCAATCTTCGGCCCGCGCCCGGGCCCGCCGGCGGTGGCGCTCGTCGAAGCCGGACTCCAGGAGCTGGTCCGGTCGGGCGTCCTCGCGCGCGACGGCACCACCTTCTTCCTCGCGGTCGTCCCGAGTCGTCCCGAGCTCCCGATCGACCGAAGCCTCATCGCGGCATGGCTGGCCGAGAACCGCGCGCGCCGCACCGAGATGGTCCGCTACCACGCCGTACTGCCCCACCTTCGCCATCTGCCCGACGGCCACGAGGCGAGCCGGGAGAAGCTCACCGAGTACGCCGCCGCGCGGCGCAACCTTGGGATGGAGGGCGTCTGGCCGGCGGCGCTTCCGCCCGGAACAACCTGGGTTGACGAGCAGACGCGGGGGCGACCCGCCGCGTCGCCGTCGACCGCGCGACATACTTGGACACGCCGGTGAGCACCGGGGCGCGCCGTCACGCATCGGGTCGGGAGGCTGAACCATGCCGCTGCTGCCACGAGACACGGAGCGAAACGCGGACTGCCCCTGCTGCGCCGCGGGCCGAGAGCTACGGGGCTCGGTCGCCGAACGGCTCCCCTCCCTCGTCGCAGACGCCGTCGCCGCTCTCGACGAGCCGGGGCTTCGCTGGCTCATCGAGAAGACCCCGACGGAGCTCGCAGGCCAGATCCTCCAGGACCTCGGCGTCCAGGGGGCCGCCCGGCGTCGACGCGAGGTGAACTACGTGTTCGCGCTCACGCGGCTCCACGCGCGGGCGAAACACGCCGAGCCGACGCCGCTGACCCTCGCCTTGGTGCACGGGGCGTACCGGGAGTTCTCCGCCAGGGCGGTGAGAAGGACTGAGACGGAGTCCGAGCGACCGAGCCGCACCGTGGACCACCTTGTCCCGCTCCCGGCTGTCGCCGAGGCAATCGACGACCTCATCGCCGACGGCGCCCCCCCGAGCGCGCTACGCGTCGCGCTTGCAGCGTCCTGGTTCGCTGCCCATGTGGCCCCGCGCGCGCTAGAGGCCCTGCTCACGCACGACGCCGTCGCCCTCCCGCAGTGGTCACCCGAGGTGCCTGCGCTCTGCGAGGCGATCGAGCGGGCCTGCAAAGCGCTCGGCGAGATCGACGCGGACGCCGACGCGGCGTCCTGGGCGACGTCCGAGCTCACCGCCGAGGACCAAGACGCCCTTGACGCCGTGCTCCCGAGCGCCCTCGACGGTCTGGGCCATCTCATTGGGCTCGCCGAGGCGGCAGCCCTTGAGCTCGGCATTGCCTCAGAGGCGGCCCGCGCCGGCACCGCCGTCGACGTCGCGCCCGTAAGCTACGCCGTCTCGCGCTACCTCCTGGCGCGCCGCCGAATCCTCGATGCGGCGGGGCTTCGCGGCGAAGACCCGACCGTCGGCTTTCCCTCCCTTGAAGAGGCCGCGCAGCGCCTGTCGGCCGAGCAGGTCCGCCGCGACCACCTGCTCCGCGCGCAGCACCTCACCGGCCCGGCCGACAACCCGGACACCGACGCACTTCTCATGAAGCTCCGGTCGCGGGCGGCCGTGCTCGCATCCCACCTCGAGACTGGTCGCCCGCTCGAGCCGGACGAAGAGGCCGAGGCCACGGCAATCGCGGCGCTCGTCGATCTCGTCGCCGCGGACCGGGAGGGTGACCACATCCACCTCGTCGAGCTCTCGGCGGCTGCGGGGGGCGGGCTGACCAGCGAGTTTGCGCCGCTCCTCGTCCTTGCGGGCGCCGGCCTTCTCGCCGAGGGGGAGTCGCTCATCACGATGCAAGCCGCCGAGGCCCATGACGACGGGCCACCCGGGTCGACCGAGATCACGACGCAGCCCGACGTTCCGGCGCCGGCTTCGACCTCCGCTGGCGGCGCACCGCCGGAGGCACCCCCGCCGACCGCAGCCGAGCCGGCCTCGGCCGCGGACGGCCACGACGCCCCATCCCTGCGGACCCACATCACCCCGAAACTGGAGCGTCCCGGGGCGGCAGCAACGACCGAGGCCGTGGCGCGGGAGGCCCCCGCGCAGACCGACGCTGAGCCCGAGCCGGCTGCGCCCGCAAACTTGGATGTTCCCCCCGCGCGCGCCGTCGTGGCGATCGAGCCGACCACGAACGCGCCCGACCGCCGTGCAGGCGAGCCTGACCTCCGTGAGAGCCTGCCTGTCGCACCGGAGTCCATCGGACCGCCCCCCGCGCCGCC
>JBFLWO010000002.1:0-25825 GCA_040757755.1 Actinomycetota bacterium | reverse complement strand
GGGACGTCGCGGACCCCCCGGGTCCGCGGGCCCGGACGCGGACCTGGTGGTGCCCGACGGGGAGCGGGGCGGCGACGCGGCGCGGCCCCGGGGCCGGGCGAAGCCGCACCCGCAGCCGCCCGTCGACGAGGACGTCGAGGCGGTCGGTGTGGGGGCCGACGCGGACGGCGACCTCCCCGAACACCGTGCCGGCGTCGGCGACGACCGGTGGTGGGGGGAGGAGCGGCACGCGGGGAGCCTACGGGGCGGGCGATCCGGCCGGGCGCGCGCGGCGGCGTGTACCAGGCCCGGCGTGGCGCCGCATCCCGCACGGTGCGCGATGCCGCCGCGGCCGGTGGCGCCGATGGACTGGCGATGGGCCGACCTCGCCTCCTCGCCACCGTGCTCGTCGCGTCCGCGTCGGCCGCCCTGGCGGGGGCGCCGGGCGCGCAGGCGGCGTCTCCGGGGCGGTCGCCCGCCGAGGCGACGCTGCTCGCCGCGATGAACGAGGCGCGCGTCGCGCACGGCCGTCCGCCGCTGCGGTTGAGCGCGCTGCTGTCCCGCCCGGCGCGCCGGCACAGCGCGAGCCTGGCGGCAGCGCAGGAGCTGAGCCACGAGGGCCCTCACGGGGAGCCGTTCTGGACGCGGCTCGTCGCGGCGGGCTACCCGCGCAACCGGTGGATGGGCGAGAACCTCGCGCTTGTGTCGGGGTGCGGGGACGCTGCCCGCACGATGGTGCGGATGTGGCTGGACAGCCCGGGGCACCGCGCGAACCTGCTGTCACGGCGGTTCCGGGTCGTGGGCGTGGGGGTCGCGAGCGACGACGGCTGCGCCGTCACCGTCGCGACCACCGACTTCGGCGGTTAACCCGACTCGAAGGTCCGCATCCTGACTCCGAGCAGGCGGCCGATCACCGACTTTCGAGTCGAGTCGTGCGCACCTCCGTTCCCTGCAGGGGATCCCTTCGCCTCATGGTGACGGGCGCGCATTGCTGGATCGCAACGCGCGCCCTGCGAGAAACCCCATGAACGGTTGGCGCAGGACGCCGCCACCCTCGACCCGAAAGTCCGCAGCGCGATTCCGCGCGAGGTGCCGATCAGCGACGTCCGGGCGCCGGCCGGGCGGGGGCGGACCGTGCCGCCCACGCCGCCTCGGCGCGTGTCAGGCCTGGAAGCTCTTCCCGCAGCCGCAGGAGGTGGAGGCGTTCGGGTTGTTGATGACGAACCCGGCGCCCTGGAAGCCCTCCTCGTAGTCGAACTGCGCGCCGAAGAGGTACGGGGCGCTGAAGCGGTCGACGATGATGCGGACGCCCTCGCTCTCCACCACCTCGTCGCCCTCCTTCTGGGCGTCGAACGACAGGGCGTACTCGAAGCCCGAGCACCCTCCCGGGATCACCTCGACGCGCAGACCCTGGCCCGGCTCGGCCTCGGTCGCGAGGATGTCGCGGAGCTTCTCGCCGGCCTGTGCGGTGAGCGTGACCATTCGCGTCCTTTCCCTCTCGGAAGCGGTTCTCCCGTTCCAGGAAGTGAAGCAAAGCCCGGCGCCGCCCGTCAAGGTCGTTACCCTGTTAATCACCGGGTTGGGGGGTGGGTCGTGCGCGGGAACGGCTGTGCGATGCTGCCGCCGTCGTCGTCTCGAGACCCGCCGGAGGTGCCGCCACGTCCCGCCGCCGCCCCCTCGCCCTCCTCGCCGGTCTCGGCGTGCTCGCCGGGGTGGCGTCCCCGGCGGCGGCGCACGTCGACGTCCTGCCGGTGCGCGTCGAGCAGAACCGCGCCCAGGAGCTCACGATCCGGGTGCCGACGGAGCGCGGCATCCCCACGACGGCGGTCACGGTCGCGTTCCCGCCGCAGGTGTCCGTGTTCGCGTTCGAGCCGGTCCCCGGGTGGACGCGCACGGTGGTGCGGGCGGGCGACGGCACGGTGACGGGGGTGCGCTACACGGGGGGCCGCATCGCGGCGGGCGAGTACCAGGACTTCACGGTCCTGGCGACGCCGTTCGGGGCGCCGGGGCGCACCGTGTGGCGCGTGCGCCAGACGTACGCCGACGGCGCGGTGAAGCCGTGGACCGGGCCGCCGGAGGAGCCGGGCGCCGAGAGCGAGGAGTCGGGGCCGACCGAGCCGGGTCCGGCGGCCGCGGTGGAGATCGTCGCGGCGGGCGCGGCGGGCCCGGCGGCCGCGGTGACGACCGGCGAGGACGACGGCTCCTCCGCCGGGATCTGGCTCGGCGTGATCGCGATCGCGATCGCGGCGGGCGCCGCGCTCGCCGTCGGCTTTCTGTGGTCCACGCGTCCCATGTCCCTCCCCGAGGACCCGCCGGCCGGCGGCAGCCCGCCGGACCGTCCCCGCGACGTGCGGTGAGCGCGGCGGGCCGCCTGGACGCGGCGGCGCCGGCGCGGCTCCTGGCGGCCGTCGCCCTCGTCGGAGCCCTGCTCGCCCTCGTGCTCCCGTCCCGTGCCGCTGCTCACGCGGTGGTGGATGCGGCGGCTCCGGAGGAGGGCGCGCGGGTCGCGCAGGCCCCCGCGCTGGTGGACGTGCGCTTCTCCGAGCCCGTCACGCTGGTGCGGCCCGCGGACGACCTCACCGTCGTCGACGCCGCCGGCCGGCCCGTGGTGTCCGGCACGCCGCGGCGGCTTCCCCAGGACGCCCGGGTCGTCGAGGCCCGGCTCCGGCCGGGGCTGCCGGACGGCACCTACACGGTGCGGTTCCGGGTGCTGTCCGCCGACTCGCACGTGGTGGTGGGGGCGTACGCGTTCGGGGTGGGCGACGCCCCGGTCGGCCCGCCGGTATTGAGCGGGGCGGGGCGCGGCCCGTCGGAGGACGGCCCCTGGGCGGTCAGCGCCCGGGTGCTGGAGCTCGTCGGCATCGGCGGCCTGTTCGGCCTCGTCGCGGTGCGATGGCTCGTGCTGCGCCCCGCGTGGCGCGGGGGGCGGGACCTGGGCGAGGGGGTGCGGGCGGACGCCGCCGCGTGGCTTCGTGAGCGCTTCTGGCTCGCGTTCGCGCTCCTCGCCCTGGGGAGCCTGGTCGCGGAGGCGTACCTCCTGCTGGTGAAGAGCGCGGCCCTGCTCGGCACGGGGGTGCCGAGCGCGATCGCGGACCCGGGCGGGGTGATCCGCACGCTGGAGGACAACCCGTTCGGGGCGCAGCTCCAGCTTCGCGCCGCCCTCCTCGTCGTGCTGTTCGCGACGGCCCTCGTGCAGTCGGCGATCGAGAGCCAGGCGGCGGAGCGGGACCCCGACGCCGTGCCCGTCGGGGGTCGCCCGGTGGCGGTGGCGGTGATGGCCGCCGTGTCGCTCGTCCTGATCGGCAGCGTCTCCGCGCAGGGGCATGCGTCGCAGGCGCGCGCGTCACGCCTGTCGATCGCGGCGGACGCGGTGCACGTCGCGGGCGCCGCGGTGTGGCTGGTGGGGCTTGCGGTCGCCGTGATGGCCCTCCGCGGCCTGCCGCGGGTGGCCCCTGAGGGGGGGCGGCTCGTCGCGACCCACATCCTCGCGCGCTTCTCCCAGGTTGCGTTCGTCGCGGTCGCCGTCGTCGTCGCCACCGGGATGCTGCGCACCGCCGGCGAGCTGGACGACCCCGCACAGCTGTGGGAGACGGCGCACGGCCGCAGCATCGTGATCAAGCTCGCCCTGCTCGCGTTCGTCGCCGCCCTCGCCCTGCGCAACCGCAGGATCGTCGCGGCGCTGGGCAGGGTGCGCTCCCCCGGCGACGCCGCCCTGACGCTCGCGCGCCGCGGGGTGACCGTCGAGATCGCCGTGGCGTTCGCCGTCGTGGTGGTGGCGGCGCTCCTCGTCGGGCAGGTCCCCGGCCGGCTCGCCTGACCCCCGGGTCCCGGCGCGGTGCCGGGGCTTTTCGTGCCGCGGAGCCGGAACCAGTCCCCTTGGCCCCGACTCCGCGACCCCGGAAGCAACGCAGCTGGCGGGCCGCGTGCCAAGGGGGATCAGTATTTCCCGCAAAGGGCGATGCGCCCGGTCCCGGCCGCCGGCCGCCCCGGTGATCGCGATCCCGCCTAGAAGGTCACCTCGTAGACGCCGCCCGGGTACACGAACGAGTCCTTCGGCGAGAAGAAGCTCGCCTCCGCGACGGCCTGGAGCGGGTCGGCCGGACGCAGCGCGTACACGGGGTGGCCCGGGTCGAGGAACTCGACGGACCGCACCTCGAAGCCGTCGGCCAGGTGCGCGATGAACGGGAAGTTCCCGGCCATGTTCCGGCCGCCCTTCTGGCGCACGTAGGTGAGCTGCCCCCCGAACACGGTCGCGATGCCCGAGCCGATCCGCGCCTCCGTGCGGATCACCGGGGCACCGTCCAGGAAGGTCGTCGCGACGACGGTGTCGCCGGTCACCTCGACGGTCGTCGAGCCGGGGACCGCCGGCAGGTCGTACTCGCGAATGGCGTACTCGCGCATGATCTCGGACGAGTTGAAGTAGAAGAGCATGTACCGGGCGGGGAGGACGCCTCCCGGGTCCATCATCCCCGCGATGTCGAGGCCCAGGTAGGTGAGCGAGTAGGCCCCGAACCCGGACGTCTGCTCGGCGCTGTCCACGACGTACTGGTTCATGTAGACGGGCCCGGCCGGCGTCGGACCCCCCGGCGGCAGGAGCGCCGCCGCGGCCTCGGGATCCGCCGGCATCCAGCTCGTGTAGAGCATCCGGCTGTCGACCACCATCTGGGGCGGGGCGAGCGGCGCGGCCATGACGTCACCTCGTGCGCGCGTAGTGTCGGAGACGCGAGGCTAGACGTTTAACTCGCGGCGAAGCAAGGCCCCCTCCGTGCGGCCGCCCTCGGCGACCCGGACCCGCCGGGCGGGACCGTCGACTCGCGGGCGCCGCAGGGCCGCGGGCGTTGTCAAGCACGCGGACCGTGTGACACGATCCTCCCCCTTTCGCCCCTGGAGGCACCGTGACGGTCAAGCGCGCCCCTCGATCCCGGCCCGCGCGCCGATCGCGCAGGCTCGCGCTCGTCGGCGCGCTCATCGCGGCGCTCGCCGTCGCCGCCCCCGCGACGGCGGTCCCGCAGTTCGTCCTCACCTGGGGGTCGAACGGGCCGGGCGACAACCAGCTCTCCGCGCCGTGGGCCGTGGCCACCGACGCCGCGGGCGCCGTGATCGTCGCCGACACGTTCAACAACCGCATCAAGCAGTTCACCCCGACCGGCGACTTCCTCGTCGCCGCCGGGACGAACTCCGGGGGGACGGGGAACGGGACGTTCAGCGGGTCGCGCGGCGTCGCCGTCGACGCCGCCGGCAGCGTCTACGTCTCCGACAGCGGGAACGACCTCGTCCAGAAGCTGTCGCCGTTCCCGTCGTTCGCGCGCCAGTGGGGAGGCGTGATGTTCCCGCACGGCATCGCGGTCGACGGGGGCGGCAACATCTACGTCGCGGACCGCGGCAACAACCGTGTCGCCAAGTTCACGTCCGAGGGCTCCCCCCTCACGACCTGGGGCGTGTTCGACGCGACGGGCATCGCGGTGGAGCCGACGGGGAACGTGCTCGTCTCCTCCCAGAACGCCAACATGATCCTGCGGTTCACCAACACGGGTGCGCCGCTCGGGAGCTTCGGGACCTCCGGGTCCTCCCCGGGTCAGCTCAATCACCCCGCCGGCATCGCGACGGATGCGGTGGGCAACGTCTACGTCGCCGATCAGGACAACGACCGCGTCCAGAAGTTCGCCCCCGACGGCTCGTTCGGCGCGACATGGGGGACCACGGGCTCCGGGAACGGCCAGTTCAGCGGCCCGCGCGGTGTGGCGGTCGACTTCGCGGGCAACATCTACGTCGCGGACACGAACAACAGCCGCATCCAGAAGTTCGTGGAGCCGGCGGACCTGACAGCCGCCGCACCGGCGCCGGTGTCGACCACGGTGGGCTCGACGGTGAACCTGTCGGTCGGGGGAGCGAACGCGGGGCCGGGAGTGGCCTTCGCCTCCACGCTCAACGTCTCCGTGCCCGCGGGGGTCACGGTCCTGTCGGCGACGCCCAGCCAGGGAAGCTGCTCCGTGGCCGGCACGTCCGTCTCGTGCGCCCTCGGGCCGGTCGCCGCCGCGAACGCCCCCTCCGTCGCCATGGCGCTCCGCGCCGACGCGCCGGTGAGCGGCAACTCCGTCGTCACGCTGGCGAGCCCGACGTTCGACGGGACCGCCGCGAACAACGCGGCGTCCGGCCCGATCGTGGTGTCGCCGCCACCGCCTCCGCCGCCACCGCCGGCCGCGCCGCCCGCCGGTGGCGTGGCCGGCGGCGGGGGCGGAACGTCCGGCACGGCCGGCACACCCCGCGTGTCCGCACAGCTTCGCTTCCGCGCCGCCCTCGGAGCGTCCGGAGCGCGGTTCCTCACGCTCACCGTCCTGGGGGCGCCGAAGGGCGCGCGCGTCGCCGTGAAGTGCGCCAAGGTCTGCACGAAGCGCGCGGGCCTCGTGTCGAAGGGCCGCCGCCTCGACCTCCTCGGCGTCTTCCGCCGCGCCGTCCGGATCGGATCCGTGATCGAGGTCCGCGTCACGCGTTCCGGCGCCGTCGGACAGCTCTTCCGCCTGAAGGTCACCCGCCGCAGCATCGCGCGCACGGAGTGCAGCCTCCGGGTGAAGACCGGTAAGCCCTTCGGCTGCATGCGCGCTTAGGGGGCACACCGCCCGGACGCCGCACCCGCCGGTGCGCTCAGAGCCGCGTGCCGTCTCGCGCGAGTTCGGCGGTCACTCCGCCCGCCGCGGCGTGACGGCGCGTGAGAGGAGGTCCCGGAAGGTCGCGGCGTTCTGCAGGGGGTAGTCGTGGCTGTTGTTGTTGAACACGACGGCCACCTCCTGCGCCCGCTCCGCCATGTCGAGGACCGGCCCGACCCATTCCTCGAGCTCCGCGTCGGCGTAGGCGTAGTCGAACCTCTCCGCCACGGTGCGGCCCGTGGTCCACGTGTCCGGGTTGCGTCCGTGCAGGCGGAGGTACGCGAGCGCGGGGGACGTGACCTCCACCACCGGCGGCATCGCGCTCGCCACGTCGATGCGCGGCGCGTCGACCACGACGAACGCCGCGTCGTGCTCGGCGAGGAGCGCCGCCGTCCGCTCCCTCTCCCCCGCCGCCATCCAGGAGCGGTGCCGGAACTCGACGGCGACGCGCACCGGGCGGAATCGGGCGAGGATGCGCCCCACCTCCTCGCGCTGCGCCGGCCCCGCCACGACGAACGGGGGAAGCTGCAGGAGCACCGCGCCGAGCTTGTCCCCCAGGGGGCCCATCGCCTCGAGCTGCGCGTCGATCACGGCGTCCCGCAGCCGCCGGCCGGGCCGGCGGATCCGCCCCCGGGCGTCGCGGTCCGCCTCCTCGGCGAGCGGCCGAAGCGGCGGCGGCAGCCGCCCCGGGTCGGTCGGATGCCCGGACACCACCCCGTTCGCCTTCACGTGGAACCGGAAGTCGGGCGGCGTGCGCTCCGCCCACGCGGCCACGGTCTGCGGCGTGGGGAGCGCATAGAAGCTCGCGTTCACCTCGACCATGTCGAAGCGCTCCGCGTAGTGGCGCAGCCGCGCCTCCGCGTCGTCCCGCACGCCCGGCGGGTACCAGCCCGCCTTGATGAACTCGGGGTCGGTCCAGGAGGCCGTCCCCACCCTCACGTCGCTCAGCGCCGCCCCCTCCGTCGGCGTCGAGCGTACCGCCCGCCGCGGCGGCGGATGATCTGCCGCGGCGGCGCGGCGCCTACACCCAGCCGTGCTCCCGGGCGAGCAGCAGCGCCTGCGCCTGCCCCGTCACGTTCAGCTTGCTGTAGATGTGGTGCAGGTGGTTGTGCACGGTGGAGGCGCTGCAGCCCAGGCGCGTGGCGACCTGCTTGGCGGTGGCGCCGGATGCGAGGAGCCGCAGCACCTGCACCTCCCGGTCGGTGAGGCCCGGCGGCTTGCGCGGCGCCTCCCCCTCCGGCGTCGCCGACAGGATCTGCTCCACCGCGTCGAGCGGCAGCTCGCACTCCTCGGCGGCGTCGCGGACGCGGGCGAGCGCGCTCGGCTCGCCGTGGGCGGCGTGCACCAGAACGTCGGCCAGCCACACGATGCGGTCCAGGGGGCGCTCCGGTGCGCTGCGCGCGTGGTGCGCCTCGATGGCGCAGCACAGCTCCTCCGGCAGCGACCAGTTCCTCCCGATCCACGCCGCCACACGGGCGTGGTCGGTGCCGAACAGCCGCCGCTCCCACGTGAGGGTCCCGGCGTCGGGGGTGTCCCCACCGAACGCGCCGACGGCGTCCGCGATGATCGGCTTGCCCAGGTCGTGCAGCAGGCCCGCCAGGTACGCCTGCGGCGCGAGCGCCGCCGACAGCCGCCGCGCCACGGTCTGCGCCATGCTCGCCGTCTCCCCGGAGTGACGCAAGAGCGCCATCCTCGGCAGCCGGTAGCAGTCGAGGGAGCCCTCCAGCAGGCGGTACGTCGTCGCCGCCAGGAGCAGCCCGCGCAGGGGACGCTCCCCGATGCGCACCACGGCGCGCTCCAGCGTCACGACCGGCTCGGAGAAGTGCGCGGAGTTCGCGAGCTTCAGCACCCGGGCGGCGAGCTCGGGGCTCTGCGCGATGCGGGCGGCGATGAGGCGCACCGGGGTCGACGGGTCGTCGAGCAGCTCCAGCACGCCCGCCACCACGGGCGACGGCGACGCCAGGCGCTCCGCCGCGGCGGCCAGCGCGCCCGACGTGACCGGCCGCGCCGGGGCGGCGGCGGGGACCGCGCGCAGATGAGCGGCGCGGGCGGCGGTGTTCGAGGACATCTCGGGCTCCTCCTCTAGGACGTCGGGCGCGGGGCGACGCCCGGCTCACCACGGGCCGCGAGGGCCTGCAGGGCCGCCACGACCGCGGGGTCGTACCTGGTGCCGGCACATGCCTGGATCTCCCGCATCGCTGCAGCGTGGGTCATCGCGGGCCGGTAGGACCGCCCCTGCACCATCGCGTCGAGCGCCTCCGCGACCGCGATGATGCGCGACTCCAGGGGGATCGCCTCGCCGGCGAGGCCGTCGGGGTAGCCGCCGCCGTCGACGCGCTCATGGTGGTGCAGGATCCACGGGCGGACCCCGTCCAGCTTCGTCCCGGCCAGGATGCGGTTCCCGACGACGGGGTGCTGGCGCATCTCCTCCCACTCCTCGTCGTCCAGGCCCGTGGTCTTCCGCAGCACCCGGTCGCTGACGCCGATCTTCCCGACGTCGTGGAGCAGCCCGGCGATGCGGATCTCGTCGACCCGTTGCGACGGCAACCCGAGCTCCTGCGCGATCAGCGACGCGACGTGCGCGACGTTGCGGCCATGGTCGTGCGTGCAGGGGTCGCGGGCGTCGACCGCGGCGGCGAGCGCGTACACCGTCGCGACGAACGCATCCTCGCGGTTCTCCGTCCCGGCGATGTCCTGGCGGGCCTCCGCCTCCAGCATCGCCGCGACCTCCCGGTCGTACAGGAACGCCCGGTCGCCCCCATGGGAGCGCGCCCACCCCAGGGCGGAGCGCGCCGCGGCGATCAGCTCCTCGCGCGCCGCCCCCGCATGGGGGTACGTGGCGACCCCCACCGACAGGGCGCGGGGGGTCGGGGCGGCGATCGCCGACGCCGTCGCCGACCGGATCCGCTCGGCGACGAGCACCGCGTCGAGCCCCTCGGCGTCCGGCAGGATCATGGCGATCTCGTCGCCCGACAGGCGGCAGGCGACGTCGGAGGCGCGCCGGTTGTGCCCCACGTGCACGGCGAGATCGAGCAACGCGTCGTCGGCGGCGGCGTCCCGGCCCTTCGCGCGCAGCTCCGCGGACCCGTCGAAGGACAGGATGAGGACGCTGAGCGACGCCTCCTGCCGGGCGGCGCGGCTGATCTCCTGGTCGAGCCGCTGCCGGAAGTACCGCCCGTCGTACAGGCGGGTGACGGGGTCGACGGTGGAGAGCTCCCGCACCTCCTCCTCGAGGGCCGCGATCCAGACGGCGGCGGCGCCACGGTCGGCGAGCTCGTCGAGCAGCAGCCGCTCGTCCTCGTCGAGGCGCGGCACGCCGCGCAGGACCAGGGTGCCGTACGTGGCGTCGCCGTACGCGAGGGGGGCGATGGCGAGCACGTAGGCCTCCCCGTCGACGACGGCCTCACCGAACCACAGCCGTCCGGCGGCGGCCGCCGCGGCGGCGTCGTCGGGCAGCGCCCACGCGTCGGCGCCGGCGGTCGGGACCACCCCGTCCTCGAGGACGGGGGTGAGGCGGCCGTCGGCGTCCGGCACGAGGATCGCCCCGGTGGGCGCGGCGAGGAGGGCCCGGGCCCGGGTGAGGAGGCGGGCGAGGCCGTCCGTGCGGCTGCCGGCGGAGGCGACGTCGGCGGCGGCCTCCCCGACGCGCTGGGCGCGGGCCTCGGCGAGGCGGGCGCCGGTCGCGACGCGCGTGGCGTGCATCACCTGTGCGGCGACGATCGCGAGGATGCCCAGGGCGTCGGCGGCGTCCGGCGCCGGGATGCCGCCCCATGCGCGCAGCGTCCCGAGGTCCCCGTCGGGGCCCCTCAGGGGGGCCTCGAGGATCGGGCCGGACGGCGGGGGCCCGTGGCGGTGCGCCACCTCCCCGGACGGTGCGGCCACCTCGGCGCCGGCGCATCCCGTCACGTCGACGGCGGCGGACACGACGAGCGCGGGGACCTCCCCCGCGCGCCGCTCCGCGCCGAGACGCGCGAGGGCGTCCGCGACTCGCGCCACGCCGGTCCCCGCCCGCTTCCTGCGACCTCGGAACACCCCCACGCGCCGCCCTCCCACGCGTCGCACCGCCTGTCGACGTCCCTATCGGTCGGCGCCGAGGCCGACTTGACGCGCGCCGTCACGGGGCCGGCTGCCCCGGCGACGGCGGGGCGTCACGGCCCGCCGAGGCGGTCGAGCTCGCTCTGCAGGCGGGCCGCGTCGGCGTCGCTGAGCGGCGCCGCCGGGGCGTCGTCGGCGCGGCGACGCCGGGCCCAGACACGGGTGAGCACCGCGATCCCGGCGAGGCCGCCGAGCACGGCGACGCCCGGCACCACCCAGGCGACGAGGTCGAAGCCGGACTTCGGCGGGGTCGCGAGCACCTCACGCCCGAAGTCCGCGACGAGGGCGTCCTTCACGCGGTCCTCGCTCCACCCCTTCCGCCAGCGCTCCAGCACGAACTCCTTGATGCGCTGCGCCGCCGGGGAGTTGGACACGTCGAGCGGCGTCTCGCAAGTGGGGCACCGCAGCTCCCGGTACATGTCCGTGGGGTTCCACGCCAGCGCCGCGGGGGCCGCCACGAGCATGAGCGCGGCGATGAGCGCGAATGCGGCGCGCCAGGTGCGGCGGCGGGTCACAGCCCCTCGATCAGCTCGCGCACCTGACCGGCCTCGCCCGCGGTGACCGGCCCGATGTGACGCCACGCGATGTTGCCGTCCCGGTCGATCAGGAACGTCTCGGGGACGCCGGTGGTCTCGAACCCCCTGGTCGTGCGCGAGCCGTTGCCGTCGCGCAGCGACGGGTACGTGAGGCGGAACTCGCGGATGAACCCCCGCGCGTCGTCGGACACGTCCTGGATGTCGATGCCGAGCACGAGGGCCCCGCCGCCCTTCACGTCGCGCCACAGCCGTTCGAGCACGGGGGCCTCGTCCCGGCACGGGGTGCACCACGACGCCCACACGTTCACCAGCACCGGCCGCCCCCGCAGGTCCGCCAGGGCCACGTCGCGCCCCACGGGTCCGACGCCGCCGCCCGCGTGGAGGACCGGCAGGGTCAGCGCAGGCGCGGGCGGCCGCTCCCCGAGCGCGACGGCGTCGGCGATGTCGGTGTCGGTGCCGCGGTTCGCGAGGCCGACCACGAGGAGGACGACGAGGAGCGCCACCGCGACGGCGACGGCCACCCCGGCGACGAGACGCCCCCGGTCCCGGCCCCGCCCCCCGCCGGTCGAGCCGGGAGATGGGTCCACTGCGGCGATGGTAGCGGGGCGCCCGCCGGGCGGGCGGCGCGGCCGCGGCGGCGGGGACCGCCGAACGCGCCGTTACGGACGGACGACCCGGAAGGACCACCGCCGCACGGCGAGGGCCCCGTCGTGGTCGCGGACCGCGGCGAGGGCGGTGTGACGGCCGGGCGGCAGGGCGACGCGCGCGACGAGCCGTCCCGCGCGGACCCGGGCCGGCACCTGGCGTCCGTCGACGCGCAGCGACGTGCGCGCGGTGGCGAGCGGCAGGTCGTCGACGAGGGGCACGGCGATGGTGATGACGCGGCGCGCGAGCACGAGCGCGCCGGGCCGGGGGATCGCGCGGCGCACCAGGATGTGCGGCCGCCCGTTCGTCACGGCGAACGACCAGGTGCGCTCGGCGCGCAGCAGGTTCGCGTCGACGACGGCGAGGCGCACCGTGTGGATGCCGGGGCGCAGCCGCCCGACGAGGAACTGGACGAGGTCGCCGCGCAGGCTCACCCCGCCGCGGCGGCGGCCGTCCACCTCGAGCAGGAACGACCCGGTGCCGAGCGCCTCGTCGTCGCGGACGCGGGCCCGCACCGCGACGTCACGGCCGCGCACGAGCACCCCGGGCAGCGGCAGCACCCCGAGGATCTCGGGCGCCCCGTTCGGCGGGCCGAGCGGACCGTACGTCGCGAACCGCGCGTCGCTTCCCGACGCGATCTGCCCGTCCGCGAGGGAGACCTCCACGGTGCCGCCGGCCCCGTCGACGCGGGTGCCGGGCACGGCCTGCCACTGGCGCCGGTTGCCGGAGGGGTCGTCCTCGAACACCTGCACGCCGGCGAGGCGCAGCGGAGCGAGCTCCACGGGCGGCACGTGGAACCGCAGGGTGACGGCACTCGCCACGCCGCCGCCGGTGTCCCGCACGCGCACGAAGCGCCCGACGGACAGGTAGCCGGGGGGAAGGCCGGTGAGGGCGTTGCGCTGCGCGGCGGTCGGCGTGGACACGATCACCCCGACGGGGTCGCCGGGCAGCGTGAGGGTGGCGGACCCGAACGCGACGTTCTCGACGGTGGTCCCGGTGCGCACGTCGGCGGTGAGCCGCAGGTCCCCGGAGCGGTTCGACCCGTCGAGCCGCAGGCCGCGCAGCGCGGTGCCGGTGGCGCGCCCCACGACGACGCCGTACCCGGTGCTGCCGGTGACCGCCGTGCCCTGCACGGCGTGGCGGATGCCGCCGCCGCCGAGGACGATGCCGCTGCCGCGGCGCACCGTGCCGCCGTCGACGAGGAGGTCGGTGGAGCCGGCGTCGTCGCTCTCCACCCCGTTGCCGCGGCTCGCGTCGATCGTGACCCCCGCGATCTGGACGCGCTGCGCGTCGTCGACGAGGTCGACGCCGTCGTCGCCGCTGCGGGAGATGGTGCCGCCTTCGACGCGGTACGGGCCGGGGCCGGTGAGGCGCGCGAGCCGCACCCCGTCGACGCCGGCGGACGTCACGACCGCGTTCCGGATGAGGAGGTCCGCGCCGCCCGTGACGGCGATCCCGTCGGTGCGGGCCCGGTCGACGTGGACGCCGGACAGCACGATCGCGCCCTCCGCGGCGGGGGGCGCCACCTCGAAGCCCCGGTCGGCGGGCGCGAGGCACCGCAGCCCCTCGATCGTCACGCCGCCGCGGCGGACGTCGATGCACTCCCCGCCGGTGTTGTTCGCGCCGCCGGCGCCGGAGATCGTGACGGCCGCACCCGCCGACGGGCGGATCAGCAGGTTCGGCTCGTTCACCACGGCGTCGCCGTAGGTCCCCGCCCCCGCGACGATCGTCCACCGGCGCGTGTCGTCCGTGCGCGCGAGGGCCCCGGCGCGGATCCGGGCGACGGCCGCCTCCAGCGCGTCCGCCCCGGTCACGAGGTCGCCGACGCGGGCCCCCGCGTCGTTCAGCACCTCCACCTGCCCGGCGCCGGGATCCGCCGCGGCGGGGGCGGCGGCCACGGCGGCGGCGAGCGCGGCGGACGCGATGAGGCGGCGGGACACCATGGTCGGCGAGGTTCTACACGGCGGCGCGCGCGGCGGGGCACGCGCTTACCGACTCCTCACAAACCCCTTATCCCGCCCTCAAGGGGTCCCCGCGATCGGGGACGGTGCCCGCGGGTCAGCGCCCCAGTAGGGCGCGGATCGCCTCGACGGGGTCGGGCGCCCGCATGAGGGACTCCCCGACGAGGATCGCGTCGACGCCGGCGTCCTCCAGCTCCTGCACGTCGGCGCGCGTCGCGATGCCGGACTCGGCCACCACCACCGTGCCGGCGGGGACGTCCGGCAGCAGCCGGAACGTGGTGCCGAGGTCCACGTCGAAGCTGTGCAGGTCCCGGTTGTTGATGCCGATCACCTCGGCGCCCGCCTCGATCGCCACGCCGATCTCCTCCTCGTCGTGCACCTCCACGAGGCAGTCGAGGCCGAGGTCGTGGGCGTCGTGCATGAGGCTCTCGAGACGCTCCCGGTCGAGGGCCGCGACGATGAGGAGCACCGCGTCGGCGCCGGCGAGGCGCGCCTCGACGAGCTGGTACGGGTGCACGATGAAGTCCTTGCGCAGGAGCGGCAGGCTGCACGCCTCCCGCGCCTCCGCGAGGTCGTCGAGGCTGCCCTGGAAGTACGGTCCCTCGGTGAGGACGGAGCAGGCGGCCGCCCCGGCCGCCTCGTAGGCGCGCACCACCTCGGTGACGCTGGCCCCCGGGCGGATCGGCCCTTTGCTGGGGCTCGCCCGCTTCATCTCGGCGATCAGGGAGATGCCCTCGGCGACGAGGGCCTCCGAGAAGGGGCGTCCGCGGTTCGCGGGGCCGAGGCGCGCCTCGAGCGTCTCGAGGGGCGCCTCCCGCATGCGCCGCTCCAGGTCGCCCTCGGTGCGCTCGATGATCTCGTCGAGGAAGTCCCCCATCAGGCGGCCCCCACCGGGTGCGCGCGGGTGACCCGCACGAACGCCTCGAGCCTCTCCCGCGCGGCGCCCTCGTCGATGCTGCGCTCGGCGATGGGCAGGGCGTCCTCGAGGGACGCGGCGGCGCCCCCCACCCAGATCGCGGCGGCGGCGTTCAGCACGACGAGGTCGCGGGCGTGGCCGAGCTCCCCGCCGAGCACGCGGCGGATGACGCGGGCGCTCTCCGCCGGGTCGCCGCCCGCGAGCCCCTCCCACTGCGGCTCCGGGAAGCCGAGGGCGCGGGGGTCGACGACGGCGGTGCGCACCTCGCCGGCCGCCACCTCGGCGATGTCGCTGGGCGCCCCCGTGGACAGCTCGTCGAGGCCGTCGCGCCCCGACACGACGAGGGCGTGGTCGCAGCCGAGCTCGGCGAGGGCCCCGGCGACGCGCTCGACGCTGGCGGGGTCGTTCACGCCGACGACCTGCCGGCGCGCCCCGGCGGGGTTCGTGAGGGGGCCGAGCAGGTTGAACGCGGTGCGCACCCCGAGGGCGCGGCGCACCGGCACGACGTGCCGGAACGCGGGGTGGTGGCCGGGGGCGAACATGAACCCGACGCCCGCCTCCTGCACGGCCCGCGCGACCCCGGCGGCGTCGACGTCCACGCGGGCGCCGAGCGCCTCCAGGACGTCGGCGCTGCCGGACCGGGACGTGACGGCGCGGTTGCCGTGCTTCGCGACCCGCACGCCGGCGCCGGCGGCGACGAACGCGGCGGCCGTGGACACGTTGAACGTGGAGCGCCCGCCGCCGGTGCCGCACGTGTCGACGAGCCCGTCGACCGGCACCTCCACCCGGATCGCGTGGCCGCGGATCGCGGCGGCGAGGCCGGCGAGCTCGGCGGCGGTCTCCCCCTTCGCCCGCAGCGCGACGAGGAAGCCGGCGGTCTGGGCGTCGTCGGCGCGCCCCGCCATGATCTCGTCGAGGGCGGCGGCGGCGCCGGCGCGGCCCAGGTCCTCGCCCGCGAGGAGCCGCTCGATGGCGGCGGTGAGCACCTCGTTCGCCATCAGGCGGACATCGCCAGGAAGTTCGCGAGGAGCCGCTTCCCGGCCGTGGTGAGGATCGACTCGGGGTGGAACTGGACGCCCTCGACGGGGACGTCCCGGTGCCGGACCCCCATCACGACGTCGCCGTCGCACCAGGCGGTGAGCTCGAGGGCGGGCGGCAGGTCCGGGTCGATCACGAGGGAGTGGTAGCGGGTGGCGACCATCGGGTTCTCGACCCCGGCGAAGAGCGGCGTGGCGGCGTGATGGATCTCGCTGGTCTTGCCGTGCACGGGCTCCCGTCCCCGCACGACGCGGCCGCCGAACGCCTGGCCGATCGCCTGGTGGCCGAGGCACACGCCGAGGATCGGGACCTGCCCCGCGAAACGCAGGATCGCGTCCACGCTGATGCCCGCCTCGGAGGGGGTCTTCGGGCCGGGGGAGATCACGAGATGCGTCGGCCGCAGCGCCGCGACGCCGTCGAGGGTGATCGCGTCGTGGCGGTGGACGACAACGTCGGCACCGAGCTCGCCGAGGAACTGGACGAGGTTGTAGGTGAAGGAGTCGTAGTTGTCGACGAGGACGACCCGGGGAGGGTCGCCGTCGCCGGTGGGCGCGTCACTCCCGGCGGGCGCGCCGCCGGGATCGCGCGACGAGGGGTCGTCGTCCATCCCGGGGATTCTATGAGATCGCCGGACCGGCATCGCCCCCCGACCGCGCATGGGGCGCGCCGCACGGCGCGCCGCCGGCGGCTACCAGTCGGGCTGGGCGGCGGCGACCTCGAGGGCCCGCAGCATCCCCGCCGCCTTGTTCTGCGTCTCGACGTACTCGGTCGCGGGGACGGAGTCGGCGACGATGCCCGCCCCCGCCTGCACGTGTGCCCGTCCGTCCTTCACGACGATCGTGCGGATGGTGATGCAGGTGTCCATGTCGCCGCCGAAGCCGAGGTACCCGACGGCGCCGCCGTAGGGGCCGCGCTTCGTGGGCTCGAGCTCGTCGATGATCTCCATCGCCCGCACCTTCGGCGCCCCGGACAGGGTCCCGGCGGGGAACGTGGCGCGCAGGGCGTCGCTGGCGCGCCGGCCGGCGGCGAGGTCCCCCACCACGGCGCTCTCGATGTGCATCACGTGGCTGTAGAAGCGCACGTCCATCAGCTCCTTCACCCGCACGGTGCCGGTGGCGCACACCCGGCCGAGGTCGTTGCGCCCCAGGTCGACGAGCATGACGTGCTCGGCGCGCTCCTTCGGGTCGGCGAGGAGCTCCTCGGCGAGGCGCCGGTCGTCGGCGGGGTCGTCGCCGCGGGGGCGCGTGCCGGCGATGGGGTGCATCTCGACGGTGCCGCCCTGCACCTTCACCATCATCTCGGGGGAGGAGCCGACGAGCGCGACGTCCCCGAAGTCGAGGAAGAACATGTACGGGGACGGGTTCACGGTGCGCAGGCCGCGGTACACCGCGAACGGGTCGAGGTCGACCTCCGCGGAGAACCGCTGTGACGGCACCACCTGGAAGGCGTCCCCCGCGAACACGTACTCGCGGACCCGCTCGACGGCGTCCTCGAACGCCTGGCGGGTGAGGTTGCTCTCGACGGGGCCCACGGTGTGGGTGCCGTGGGGGCCGGTGCGCGGCAGGGGGCCGGAGAGGCGCCCCTTCAGCTCGGCGAGCGTCGCGACGGTGCGCCAGTAGGCGGGCTCGGGGTCCACCCCCTCCTCCACGGGGCACGGGGCGACGAGGGTGAGGGAGCGGCGCAGGTGGTCGAACAGGACGACGGGGCCGGTGATCATCGCGGCGAGGTCCGGCAGGCCGAGGTCGTCGTCCGGGACGTCCGGGAGGCGCTCCACCCGCCGCACGAGGTCGTACCCGAAGTAGCCCACCGCCCCGCCCCAGAAGGCGAGCGGCTCGGGGGGCGGCGCCATGCGCACGGCCGCGACGGCGTCCTCCACGGCGCCGAACGGGTCGGCGGCGTCGAGGGCCTCCTCTGCGCCGCCCGGGCGGCGCAGCACGAGGCGGTCGCCCTCACCGCGGATCACGGCCTGCGGCGCGATCCCGATCATCGAGTACCGGCCCAGGCGCTGGCCCTCCTCGGCGGACTCGAGCAGGAAGCAGGGGCCGCCGTCGCGCAGCTTCAGGAAGGCGCTGACGGGCGTCTCGCAGTCCGCGATGAACGAGTGCACGAGCGGCACCTGGCCGTGGCGGCCCGCCGCGGCCCGCACGTCCTCGATGCCCGGGGTGACCTGGAAGGCGGTGGCGGCGCCGCCGGAGCCGGCGCGCAGCGTCGTCATGCGGGGCGGCGCCTCGACGCGAGCACGTCCGCGACCTCCGAGAAGTCCACTCCCGCCTCCTGCCACAGCACGGCGAGGTGGTAGAGGAGGTCGGCGCTCTCCCGCACCACCGCCTCGCGTTCGCGCCCCTTGGCGGCGATGACGACCTCGGTGGCCTCCTCGCCGACCTTCTTGCAGACGGTGTCGATGCCCTTCGCGAGGAGCCGCGCCGTGTAGGAGCCGTCCGGGTCGGCGGCGGCGGCCCGGGCGGCGATGACCCGCTGCAGGTCGGCGATGGCGGCGAACGGCTCGGACGTGCCGCCGGCCAGGGGCTCGTGGAAGCAGGTCTCGGCGCCGGTGTGGCACGCGGGGCCCGCCGGTGTGACGACGACGCAGACCGCGTCGCGGTCGCAGTCGATCGCGACGGCGCGCACCGCCTGCGTGTTGCCGCTCGTCGCGCCCTTGTGCCACAGCTCGCCGCGGGAGCGGCTCCAGAACCACGTCTCCCCGGTCTCGAGGGTGCGCTGCAGGGACTCGGCGTTCATCCAGGCGAGGGTGAGGACGCGGCCGCTCGCGGCGTCCTGGACGATGGCGGGGGCGAGCCCGTCGGCGCCGAAGCGGACGCGGGCGGCGAGCTCGGCGACGGGCTCCGCGCTCACCGGCGCCTCCCGGCCGCCGTCATCTCCCGGACGATGTCCACGGCGAGGGCCGACCCGACCCGCTGGGCCCCCGCGTCGATCAGGGCGAGGGCGTCGTCGAGGGTGGCGACGCCGCCCGACGCCGCGACGCCGATCTCCCCGGGCAGGCACTCCCGCATCAGCTCCACGTCCTGCGGGCGGGCGGGGGATCCGGCGCCGCTGCCGGTGGCCGCGAGGTCGGCGCCGGCGTCGGCGACGACGCGGCATGCGAGGCGGGTGAGCTTGTCGCCGAGGAGCGGAGCCTCGATGATGACCTTCACGATCACGGTCCCGCGGCCGGCGCCGGCGGCGGCGGCGCGCGCGGCGCGGACGACCCTCGCGAGGTCGTCGCGGGTCTCGGAGAAGCGGCCGCTGAGGAAGGCCGGCACGTTCATGACGACGTCCAGCTCACGCGCCCCCGCATTCACCGCCCGCTCCGCCGACGCGACGAGCGCGGCCGGCTGGTCCGCGCCGAACGGCAGGCCGACGCAGGCCCCCGCCTTCACGTCGCTTCCGCGCAGGCGCTCCGCGACGTCGCCCGCGAACGCCGGGTACGCGGTGACGGCCGCCAGGTGCAGGGCCGCCGCCTCGTCACATGCCAGCTCGATGTCGGCCGCCGTCGCGAGGGGCGAGAGCAGCACGAGGTCGAGGGTCTTTGCGAGCTCCTCGACGCGCATTCAGGCGGGACGGGGCGGCGTCATCCCGGCGAGTATAGGGGGCGCTCCAAGGACGGGATCCGCCGCGGGGAGGCGCCGTGCCTGAGCTTCCGGAGCTGCAGGCCCTCGCGGAGGGCCTCGACGCCGCGCTGCGCGGCGTCGAGGTGACGGGTGTCGCGGCATGGCTTCCGTCGGCGGTGAAGACCGCGGAGCCGCCCCTGGACGCCCTGGTCGGCGGGCGCGTCACGCGCGTGTGGCGGCGCGGGAAGCTCGTGATCGTCGACGTCGACGACCTCAGCCTGGTCGTGCACCTCATGCAGGCGGGACGGCTGGGCGTGTACCCGGCGGCGGCGCGCCGCCCGGCGCGCACGGCCGTCCTGTCGCTCCGCGTCGGCGCGGACGAGGAGCTGCGCCTGCGGGAGCTCTCCACCGAGCACCGCGCCACGGTCCATCTCGTCCCGCGGGGGGACCTCGGCGCGCACGGGCCGCTGGCCGGCCTGGGGCCGGAGCCCGTCGGGTTGTCGGCGGACGGCTGGCGGGGCGTCCTCGACGGCCCCGCCGCCCGCCTGCACTCGGCGCTGCGGGACGGGCACAGGGTCGCGGGCATCGGCCGCTGCTACGCGAGCGAGATCATGTGGGCGGCGCGGCTCGCGCCGTTCGCCACCGCGAGCGCGCTCGGGGACGAGGAGCTCGGGCGCCTCGCCCGCGCCGCCGACGCCGTGCTGACCCAGGCGGTGGACCGCGCGCGGGAGCGCATCACCACGCGCCTGCCGGACCGCGAGCAGCGGGTGACCGCGGTGCACGGCCACGCGGGGGAGCCGTGCCTGAGGTGCGGCGCGCGCCTCGCCCGCGTGTCGTTCACGGGGTACGAGCTGGTGTACTGCCCGCCGTGCCAGACCGGCGGCCGCGTCTACGCGGACCGCCGCACGAGCCGCTTCCTCCGCTGACCCGTGCGGCTCGGCGAGTCGCCGGACCCGCGTCACCGTGGACCGGAGCCGCCGGACCCGTTTTCGCAAGGGGCGTTGCAGACCGGCGGAAGGGGTTTCCCGGGCACGGACGAACCGAGTTCTCGCCACGCACGCCCCCCGCGTGCGGACTCGGAAAACGGGAGATGACCGGATGCGCCTGTGCCAACGTGGTGCCGTCCTCGACCTCGTCGGCGAGGACGGGCTCGACGCGCTGGAGACCGCGATGCTGGGCCTCGCCCGCATCGCCCCCGAGGTGAAGTCCGTGAAGGCGCTCACCGCCCTGTACACGGCGCGCGCCTGGGAGTTCCTCGTCCAGGACCGCGCGAGCGAGACGCGCCGCTGGCACCTCAGCCTGGAGCACCTCACCGCCTCGCTGCGCGTCCGGCCCGTCCCCTCCCCGGAGCCGACCGCCAGCTGATCCCGACCCCCCGGTGACGACCCGGGGGTGAGGGCAGCGCCGCAGCCGGGGGACGCTCGGCGAAGGGAGGCCGCGCCCCCCTGCAGGAGGTCGGGCGCGACCGCGTCGCGGATCGCCGGTCCCGGCGTCTCGGGGCGTCCCGCACGCGGGACCCCCGGGTCACAACCCCAGGCGGTCCAGCATCGACTCGTCCTGCCGCCAGCGCCGGCGGACCTTGACGACGAGGTCGACGTGCACCGTGGTCCCCCAGATGCGCGACAGGGCGGTGCGCGACGCGATGCCGATCGAACGGATCATCGCGCCGCCCTTCCCCACCACGATCGCCTTCTGCGACTCGCGCTCCACGAGGATCGCGGCGCGCACCACGCGCTCCCGCCCGCGCGGCCCGGCCTCCGCAACCTCCTCCACGGCGACGGCGATCGCGTGCGGCACCTCCTCACGGATCCGCTGCAGGGCCGCCTCGCGCACGATCTCGCCGGCGAGCTCCTCCTCCGTCTGGTCGGTCACGAGGCCCGGCGGGAAGTAGGCGGGCCCCTCCGGGAGGATCGCCGGCAGGTCGGCGCGCAGCGCGGCCACGCCGTCGCCGGTGAGGGCGCTCACGGGGTGCAGGGACGTGAACTCCACGAGCGGCGACGCCACCTCGATCGCCCGGGCGATCCCCGCCGCGTCGACGCGGTCCACCTGGTTCACCACTACGATCACCGGCAGGCCGGCGGCGCGCAGGCGCTCCGCGATGAAGCGGTCCCCCCCGCCGACCGCCTCGCGGGCGTTCAGCACGAGCACGGCGGCGTCGCAGTCGGCCAGGGTGTCGTCGACGGTGCGCTGCATCCGCTCGGTGAGGCGGTCCGCGGGACGCTGGAAGCCGGGGAGGTCGAGCAGCACCGCCTGGAACCCGTCCCCGTGGACGACGGCGGACACGCGCCGCCTCGTCGTCTGCGGCCGCGGCGACACGGCCGCCACGTGGACCCCCGCCAGGGCGTTCGCAAGCGTCGACTTCCCCACGTTCGGGCGTCCCGCCAGCGCCACCAGGCCGGAGCGGAACGGCGCCCCCGGGGCCGCGGGGCTCACCCCCACAGCTGGAACATGACGACGGTCACCCCCGTGCCGAGCACCGCGCCGCCCACCACCTCGAGGGCGGAGTGGAAGCCCGCCTCCACGCGGCTCTGCGCCACGAGGAGCGCCATCAGGAACGCGAGGGTCGACACGAGAGCCGCGTGCCGAAGCGGCTCGCTCACGAACGTGATCGCCGTCCACGCCGCGAACGCCCCGGCCGCGTGCCCGGACGGGAACCCGCCGCGCAGCGGCGTGCCGCGCCCCGTCACCGCCTTCAGGGCGATCACGAGCGCCACCGTCACCACCATCGCGACGACGACGAGGTGCGTCGGGGAGCGGCGCACCCCGATGAGCAGGCTGTCGCCGGGCTCCGCGAGGTGGTTGTAGAAGACGAGGTACGCGACGGCGAGGGCGTTCATGGTGGCGACGAGCACCGCGCCCGCCGCGACGTCCTTCGCGACCTTCACGAGGGGGTGGTACCCGGTGACCACGGCGTCCAGGGCCGCCTCCAGCGCGGTGTTCAGCATCTCCGCCACCAGCACGAGCGACACCGCCCCGATGATCGCGAGGAGCTCCAGCCGGGTGAGGTCGAGGAGCAGGCCGAGCACCAGCACCACCACGCCGGCGGCGACGTGGAGCTGCATGTTGCGCTGGGTGCGCAGCACGTACACGATGCCCTCGAACGCCCACGTGAAGGACCAGCGCAGGGTCCCCTGCCGGGGCAGCGACGACCGGCGCCCGCGCCGCGGCCAGGGGCGCTGCGGCGGCGCCGGGGGCGGCGTCTCGGGCGCGGTGGGGGCCGTGCTCACGCCGGCGCCTCGGCCACGAGGACGTCCTGCAGGGCGAGCATCTCGCCGTCGTCGACCTCGTGGTCGTAGCCGACGAGGTGAAGCAGGCCGTGGATGGCGAGGGTCGTGAGCGGCTCCTCGGCCGCCGCCGGGCAGATGACGACGTCGCCGAGCTCCGGCGGCGGGCCGTCGTCCGGCCACCCGTCGCGCACCTCCGGCCCGTCGACGGGGAACGCCAGCACGTCGGTGGGGGTGGGCTTCGCGCGGTGCTCCCCGTTGATCGCGGCCATCTCCTCCTCCCCCACCACCATGAGCCCCACGGTGGCGCGGGCGATGCCGAGCCGCCCGCACGCCCACACCAGGACGCGCTCGAGCGCGTCGGCGTCGCAGTCCACGTCGGTGCGGGTCGCGACCTCGATCACGCCGGCAGACCGTCCTCCTCGGCGATCCGGTACGCCTCGACGATCTGCTGCACCAGCTTGTGGCGCACGACGTCGGCGCGGCCGAGCCGCACCACCGAGATCCCGGCGATGCCCTCGAGGATGCCGGTGACCGACACGAGGCCGCTGGGGCGCTCGCGCGGCAGGTCGATCTGCGTGACGTCCCCGGTGATCACCATGCGCGACCCGAACCCCAGGCGGGTGAGGAACATCTTCATCTGCTCGGTGGTGGTGTTCTGCGCCTCGTCGAGGATGATGAAGCTGTCGTTCAGGGTGCGGCCGCGCATGAACGCGAGCGGCGCGATCTCGATCTGGCCGCGCTCCAGGTACGACTGCACCTTGTCGGCGTCGAGCATGTCGTAGAGGGCGTCGAACAGGGGACGCAGGTACGGGTCGACCTTCGCCTGCACGTCGCCGGGGAGGAAGCCGAGCCTCTCCCCCGCCTCCACCGCCGGACGGGTCAGGATGATGCGGCCCACCTCGCGCTGCACCAGCGACGCGGCGGCGAGGGCGACCGCGAGGTACGTCTTTCCGGTGCCGGCCGGGCCGATGCCGAAGGTGATGGTGCTCGCCCGGATCGCGTCGGCGTAGCGCTTCTGCCCCGCCGTCTTCGGCGTCACGATGGTGTGGCGGTGGCGCCAGATGACGTCGCGGAACATCGCCCCGACCTCCTCGTCCCCCTCCACCGCGCGGGCGACCGCCTCGATCGTGCCGGGGCCGATCGCGTGGCCGGCGTCGATCAGCTTCTCCAGCTCGGAGATGACGAGGGCGGCACGGGCGACGCGTCCCTCCTCGCCGTTCAGGGTGACGCGGTTGCCGCGCAGGGCGATGTCGAGGCTGAGCCGGTCCTCGAGGGACCGCAGCACCTTGTCCTGCTCCCCGGCGAGCTCGACCGCGACGCGGTCGTCGAGCTCGATGGTGCGCTCGATGTCGGTCACATCGACGCGGAGAGACGCTCTCCGCCCATCACGTGCCAGTGCAGGTGGAAGACGCTCTGCCGGGCGTCGGGGCCGTGGTTCGTCGTGACGCGGTAGCCCGACGCGACGAGGCCCTCGGCGCGCGCCACGTCCGCCAGCACCACGAGCATCTCGGCGCGCTCCTGCGCGGTGAGGCCGTCGACGTCGTCGAGCGACGCGACGTGGCGCTCCGGCACGACGAGGACGTGGACCGGCGCCTTCGGGGCGATGTCGCGGAACGCGACGAACCCGTCGCGCCGCAGCACGACGTCGGCGGGGACCTCGCCCGCCACCACCCGGCAGAAGATGCAGTCGCTCACGTGAGGGGCCTCCCGAGGAGATGGTCGCCGACGACGGCCTCGGCCTCCACCGCGACGGCGGCCCCGGGCGCGCCGGCGCCGGCCGGCACGACGAACCGCGTGTAGTCGGCGCCGAGCCCGGTGAGCGTGCCGTCGGCCGCGGCCTTCTCGAGGATCACGGCGTCCCGGGACCCCACCCGGGCCCGCCGGTGCGCCGCGCCGAGCCGGTCCGACAGGTCCCGCAGCCGGGCGCTGCGGTCGGCCCGCTCCTCCGGCGTGACGACCCCCGGGATGTGCTCGGCGGCGGTGCCGGGACGGGCGGAGAACGGGAAGACGTGCACCTTCGTGACGCCGACCTCCTCCACGACGGCGGCGGTCGCCCGGAACGCGGCCTCGTCCTCGCCGGGGAAGCCGACGATGGCGTCGGTCGTGAGGTTGAGGCGGGGCAGCGCGGCGCGCGCCCGCGCGCACCCCGCGAGGAACTCTTCGACGCGGTAGGAGCGGCGCATCGCCCGCAGCACGGCGGGGTCCCCCGACTGGAGCGGCACGTGCAGGTGCGGTCCCACGGTGGGGGTGTCGGCCATCGCGGCGACGAGCTCGTCGGTGACGTCGCCCGGCTCGATCGAGGAGATGCGCAGCCGCACGAGCCCCTCCATCCGCCCGACGGCGCGGACGACGTCCGGCAGCAGGGCGCCGTTCCCGTCGTCGCGGTACGTGCCGATGTTGATGCCGGTGAGCACCAGCTCGGGGTGGCCCTCGTCGAGGCGTCGCCGCGCGTCGGCGAGCACCGACGCCAGGGGCCGGCTCTCGGCGGGGCCCCGGGTGGTGGGGATGATGCAGAAGGCGCAGCGGGCGTCGCACCCGTTCTGCACCTTGACGAACGCGCGGGTGCGTCCCGGCAGGCGGGGGACGTCGTCGCGACATCCCGGGTCGGCGACGCGTCCGAGCCGCTCGACGATCTCGAGGGCGGCGCGGTCGGCGGAGCGCGGCACGGGCACGACCCCGTCGGCGTCGCCGAACTGGCCGGGGTTCAGGTTCGCGGCGCAGCCCGTCACGAACGTGAGGGCGCCGCCACGGGTCGCCCGGTTCACCTGCTGGCGGCTCTTGCGCTCCGCCTCCACCGTCAGGGCGCACGTGTTGACGACCCGCACGTCGGCCTGCTCGTGCGGCGCCTCGACGTGCCCCGCGTCGACGAGGGCGTCGCGGATGAGCAGGGCGTCGGCCTGGCTCACCTTGCAGCCCAGGAAGCGGACGGAGAAGCGGGCCATCAGATGCCCGCCCCGGCGCGGGCGAGGTGGTCGGCGGCGACGGCGGCCGCGGCGATCGCGGCGGTCTCGGCGCGCAGCGTGGCGGCCCCGAGCGTCACCGCGACGAGGCCCGCGGCGCGGGCACGCCGCGCCTCCGCCGGGGAGAGCCCCGTGTCGGGGCCGACGACGAGGCGCACCGTCGCGGGGGGCGCCGCCTGGGCGAGCGCGGCGCCGAGCGGCCGGTCCCCGCGCGGGTCGAGGAGGAAGCCCTCGCCGTGGGGGATCTCGTCGAGCACGGCATCCAACGCTAGCAGC
>JBFLWO010000001.1:0-25999 GCA_040757755.1 Actinomycetota bacterium | reverse complement strand
GAACGCGGCGGCCTCCTTCGCCTGACGGCCCCGCGCCCCGGACAGGTGCCGGGGGTCCCCGACGACGATCCGCTCCGGCGCCTCCCGCGCGACGACGTCGGCGAGGACGGCGCGCCCCGCCGGGGAGTCCACCCGGCGGATCGCGGGCAGGGGACGGGCCAGCGTCCCGGTGGGATCGCTCACCGCCACCCCGGTCCGGCTCGCCCCGTGATCCAGGGCGAGGACCTTCACTCGCCGCCGGCGGCCCGGCGGCGCAGGTGCTCCATGGCCGCGGCCATCGCCGCCGGCAGGCCCGACGGGTCCTTCCCGCCGGCGCGGGCCATGCCGGGCCGGCCTCCCCCGCCGCCGCCGACGAGCGGCGCCACCTCGCGGATCACGTCGTGCGCGGACAGGCCGCGGGCGAGGGCCTCGTCGTCGACCGTCGCGACGAGGAGCACCTTGCCGTCGGACCGGGTGCCGAGGACGACGGCGGTGCCGGGGCCCAGGGCGGTGCGCACCCGGTCGGACACGGCGAGGAGCTCCTCCTGCCCCCCGGCCTCGACCTCCTGCGCCACGATGTGGATGCCGCCCTCCTCGACCGCCGCGGCGGCGACGTCGGACGCGTCGACGCGGGTCGCCTTCGCACGCTTCAGCTCCGCCTCGAGCTCCTTGACGCGGCGCTCCCGTGCCTCGAGGCGCTCCTCCAGCTCCTCCTGGCGGGCGCGGTACCAGTCGAGGGCGGCGATGCCGGTGAGGGCCTCGATGCGGCGGGTCGCCGCGCCGGTGCTGCCCTCGGAGGCGATCACGAACGGCCCGATCTCCCCGGTGCGGGACACGTGCGTGCCGCCGCACAGCTCCATGCTGTAGTCCCCCGTGGACAGGACCCGGACCCGCTCGCCGTACTTCTCCTCGAACAGGCCGATCGCGCCGCGGGCGGTGGCCTCGTCGCGCGCCATCACCTCGGCGCGGACGGGGGCGTCCTCGGCGACGCGCTGGTTCACCATGCGCTCGATCCGGTCGAGCTCGTCGCCGCCGGGGCGCCCGCGGTACGTGAAGTCGAAGCGCAGCTTGTCGGGACCCACGTACGAGCCGGCCTGCCGCACCCCGTCGCCCAGCACGCTGCGAAGCGCCCAGTTCAGCACGTGGGTGGCGGTGTGGTTCGCCTGGGTGGCGCGGCGGGCGCGGGCGTCGACGCGCGCGTCGACCTCCTGCCCGACGGCCGGGGCGCCGGACTCGACCCGCACGCGGAGCACCTGGTCGTCGCCGACGCGGTACACCTCCGTGACCGTCGCCTGCAGGCCGTCCCCCGAGATCGTGCCGGCGTCGGACACCTGGCCGCCGCCCTGCGCGTAGAAGGGGGACCGGTCGAGCTTGAGGAGGGCCTCGCCGCCGCCGAGCTCGTCGACGGCCGTGACGCGGGCGCGCACCTCCCACTCGTCGTAGCCCACGAACTGCGCCGGGGTGCCGTGGGCCATCGCCTGGGCGCGCTCCGCGGCGGCGTCGCCGCCCTTGCGGGCCGCGGCCCGGGCGCGGCGGCGCTGCTCCCCCATCAGGCTCTCGAAGCCGTCGGTGTCGACGGTGAGGCCGCGCTCGGACGCCGCCTCCACGGTGAGGTCGAGGGGGAACCCGTACGTGTCGTGCAGGCGGAACGCGTCATCGCCGGACACGGTGCCCCCGGCGGCGGAGCGCTCGATCACGTCGGCGAGGAGGCGCTGCCCCTGCGCGAGGGTGCGGGCGAACTGCTCCGCCTCGGTGCCGAGGACGTCGGCGACGTCGGCGGCGGAGGCGGGAAGCTCCGGGTACGCGTCGCCCCACAGCGCGACGACCTCGGCGGACAGGTCGACGACGCTACCGGGCTCGAGGCCGAGGTGGGACGCCTCGCTGACGGCGCGCCGGATGATGCGGCGCAGGATGTAGTCGCGCCCCTCGTTGCCGGGCCGCACGCCGTCGGCGGCGAGGAACGTCATGGCGCGCCCGTGGTCGGCGAGGACGCGCAGGGCGCGGTCGTCGCGCTGCGCGGTGCCGTAGGCGCGGCCGCTCGCCCGCTCCGCCCAGTCGATCAGGGGCCGGAAGGCGTCGGTCTCGAACACGGAGGACTTGCCCTGCAGCAGGGCCGCCATCCGCTCGAGGCCCGCGCCGGTGTCGATGTTCTTCGCCGGGAGCGGCGTGAGGGTGCCGTCCTGGTGGCGCTCGTACTGCATGAACACGAGGTTCCAGTACTCGAGGAACCGGTCGGTGCCGGTGGCGGGGCCGCCGTCCGGGCCGAAGGAGGGTCCCCGGTCGATGTACAGCTCGCTGTTCGGGCCGCACGGCCCGGTGGGGCCGGCCTTCCAGAAGTTCTCGCTCTCCCCCAGCGCCTGGATCCGGTCGCGCGGCACGCCGAGCTCCACCCACCGCTCGATCGCCTCGTCGTCGGCGGGAACGCCGGGCATCCCCTCGAACACGGTGATCCAGATCTGCTCGGGGTCGAGGCCGAAGACCTCGGTCGACAGCTCCCAGCCGAAGCGGATCGCGTCGTCCTTGAAGTAGTCCCCGATGGAGAAGTTGCCGAGCATCTCGAAGAACGTGAGGTGCCGGGCGGTGCGCCCCACCTGGTCGATGTCGAGGGTGCGGAAGCACTTCTGGCAGCTCGCCATGCGCGGCGCGGGCGGCTGGGCGGTGCCGAGGAAGTACGACTTCAGCGGCTGCATCCCGGCGATGGTGAGGAGGACCGAGGGGTCGTCCTCGAACGGGACCAGGGAGGCGGACGGGACCACGAGGTGGTCCCGCGCCGCGAAGAAGTCGAGGAAGCGGCGGCGAATCTCGTGGGTCGTCATCGGGGGGCGAGTGTACCAACGCCGCCCCGCCGCCCCACCGCCGCGGCGCGGGCGGCGGCGGGACGCACGTCCCGGATCGATCAGCCGGTGAGGGAGCGCTGCTGCGGGTTGTCCGCCGCCTTGCGGAACACGTCGTAGCTCGGCTTCTCGGAGCCGTCCTCGCGCAGCAGGCCGGCGGGCCAGTTCGCGTTGTCCTGCAGGTTGAACCACACGACGGCGCGCACCCGCGGGTCCTGCAGCTGCGGCAGGCGGAAGATGTCGCCCAGGTACTCCGCCTGCTGCTCCTCGGTGACGTGCGAGCTGCGGAACGGCGTGTCCTTCGTGGTGTACCCCGCCTCGGTGATGAAGAGGGGCAGACCGGTCTTCCAGGTGTCGAGCTCGTGGAGGATCTCGTCGACGCTGCTCCAGCTGGGCTTCGCGTCGGTGTCGACGGTCGGCGCCGCCGCCGGGTAGATGTGCTGGGAGTACGCGTCGAGGGGGACGTTCGCGGTGCGGAGCGCGGCGAGCCAGTCGAACGCGCCCACGGCGGCCTTGCCGGTGCGCCCGCGCGGCCCGCCGGCGCCGACGATGACCGTGGTGCCGGCGCCGCCGCCGCGCTTCACCGCGGGGTACGCGGCGCGCACCAGCTCCGCGTAGGTGCGGGCGGAGGCGTAGGAGCCGTCCGGCCCGATCTGCGGGGTGAGGTAGAGGGAGAGGTTCGGCTCGTTCCAGATCTCCCAGTGGCGCACGCGCGGCAGGCGGCGGCCGGAGGCGTCCTCGAAGCTGCCGGAGTAGCGGGTGGAGACGGCCTCCATGAAGTCCCCGTACGCGCCGGGGTCCTTCGGCGGCAGGCTGTTGTACGCCGTCACGACGTCGGGGTCGAGGCCGCCGGCCGCCCACTCGGGGGTGTTGAAGACGGCGACGATCGGGGTGATGCCGCGCTGCGCCAGCCCGCGCATGATGGCGTCGGCCCGGTCGAAGCGGTACGCGGGGTCGGCGGGGTCCGCGGCGTCGGCGGGCTGCGCGGGGGCGACGTCCCGCCAGAAGAGATCGACGCGGGTGACCTTCGCCCCCGTCGCCGCGATCATGTCGAGGCGGCTCTCGATGTCCGAGTCGGGGACGGCGAGGTGGTCGTCCTGCACCGCCACCGCCGGACCCGGCGTGTGCGCGGCCTCGCCGCTGGAGCAGGCCGCCGCGAACGCGGCGAGGGCGGCGATGGCGAGGGCGGCGGCGGCCGCCTGAAGGCGTCGAAGGTGCGTCACGGACGGTCCCCGGTCGTGGGTTCGCGGCGGCGGGATGCTACGAGACGGCCGGGCCGGCGTCTGCCCGGATCGTCACGCCCCAGGGCGCGTCGCCTCCGCCATCTCGCGCTCGATCTCCTGCTCGCGGCGCGCGGCGGCGCGCTTGCCGGCCGCGACGGCCTCCCCCAGCTGGCGGCGCAGGAGCGCCCCCTCGGAGGCGAGCGCCTGCGGCCAGCGCCGCGGGTCGCGGTGGCCGCGCGCGACGAGCCATGCCGCGGCCCCGGCCGCGGCGATGCCGAGTCCCAGCACGAGCCGCGTCATCCGTCCGCGCCGGCGGCGGCCGGGGCGACGACGTCCTGCGGGGCGGTGACCGCGTCGGCGGCGTCGCGCGCCGCGGCGACGGCCTCCGCGGCCTGGGCCTCCTCGCGGGCCGCGCGCTCGGCGGCGCGCCGCGACTTGAAGGTGGCGACGGCCTCCTGCATCCCGGCGGCGAGTCCGGAGAGGCGCTTCACGGGGGCGGACACGGCCTTCGAGACGGTGCCGACGGCCTTCTCCGCGCCCTTCGTGGTGGCGACGGCGGTCTGCATGATCTCGTCGACGCGTCCGATCTCCGTGTTGATGCCGTCCATGGTGGTCTGCGCCTTGGACAGGATCGGGACGACCTCGTCGGTCACCCGGTTGACGGTCTTCGAGACGCGGCCGAACAGGCCGCCGAGCCGCAGGCACGCCCATGCGATGCCGAGGCCCACGATCACGAGGAAGAAGGCCAGCGCGCCGCGCAGCACGTCGGCCCAGTCGATGTCCACCCGTCACACCTCCACGTCGGTCGACCCGGCGATGGTCCCGCCGGCCACGAGGCGCCCCTGACGGTACAGGGCCGCGGTCTGCCCGGGGGCGACCCCGTCGGCGGGGTCCTCCAGGGTCAGGGCGAGCCGCCCGCCGCGGCGGGCCACGATGCCCCTGAGCGGCCGTCCCCGGTAGCGCACCCGCACCTCCACGGGCCCCTCGTCGAGCGGCTCGTGCACGACGGCGTCGTCGAGGAGGATCCGGTGGACGGCGAGGCCCTCCCGCGGCCCCACGACGACGGTGTTCGTGTCGCGGTCCGCGCGCAGCACGTAGAGGGGGCCGTCGCTCGCCGCGATGCCCAGGCCGCGCCGCTGCCCCACGGTGTAGCGCCAGTAGCCGGCGTGCTCCCCGAGGATGCGCCCGGCGGGGTCGACGACGGGGCCGGGGGCGGGCCGCATCCCGTAGGTGCGCTCCAGGAACGGCACGTAGCCGCTCTCGCCGACGAAGCACACCTCCTGGCTCTCCACGGCCTGGGCGGCGGGCAGGCCGGCGGCGGCCGCCATGGCGCGCACCTCGTCCTTGCGCAGCTCCCCGAGGGGGAAGGCGCAGCGCTCGAGGAGCCGCCCGCCGAGGCGCGCCAGCATGTAGCTCTGGTCCTTGTCGGCGTGCGCCGCCCGGGCGATGACGGCCGTGCCCCCGGCGGCGGGGGCGACGCGTGCGTAGTGGCCCGTGGCCAGGCGGCGGGCGCCGAGCAGCGCGGCCGCCTGGGCCAGCACGCGGAAGCGCACCTCGCCGTTGCAGGTGACGCAGGGGTTCGGCGTGAGGCCGGCGCGGTAGCCCTGCGCGAAGGCGTCGACGACGCCGCGGCGGAACGTCTCGACGGCGTCGATCGTGAGGTGCGGGATGCCGAGGGCATGGGCGCTGGCCCGCGCGAGGCGCACCGTCTCGGGGGAGCAGCAGGACCGCTCGGCGGCCACGGCGGAGGGGTCGTGCCACAGGCGCATGGTGACGCCGACGACGTCGTAGCCGGCGTCGCGCAGCAGCATGGCGGCGACGGCGCTGTCCACGCCGCCGCTCATGCCGACGACGACCCGGCCGCGGGCGAGCGGCAGGCCGGTCGCGCCGAGCCGCGCGGAGTACCACTGCTCGAGGGCGCGGGCGACGGCGTCCTCCACGAGCTCCGGCCCGTGCCGGCGGGCGGCGCCGAGGCCGCCGAGGTCACGGTCGAGGGTGGCGGCGTCGAGCCTCAGGGCGTCGTCGAGGGGGGCCCCGTCGAGCCGCGCGCAGGCGGCGCTCGCCGCGGCGGTGGCGGCGCCGCAGCCGAACGCGAGGAACCGCGCCTCCCGCACCCTCCCCCCGGCGATGCGAAGCTGGATGCGGACGACGTCGCCGCAGGACGCGGCGCCCGACTCCCCCGTCGCGTCGGGGGCGTCCATCGGGCCGGCGCCGGCCGGGCTCGCCAGGTGGGCCATCGCCTCGCGCGGATACGGCGGCATCCGGCGAGGCTACCACGGGGGTTCCGACGTCAGGCCGGGGGCGCGTCCTTCGCGTCGCTGACCGCCTGCCGCACGATGTCCGCGTCCGTCAGGCCGCGGAAGACGTTGGCGACGCGCCGGTCACGGCCGATCACCACGACGGTCGGCGTGCCGGTGACGTCGAGGAGCTCGGGCAGGTCGCCGAACCGCCGCGCCTGAGGCAGGTCGTAGGTGAAGAACGCGACGCCGCGCGCGCCCTTCGCGACGCGGGCGACGCGCAGCGCCTTGCGCACCGCCTCGTCGTCGGCGACGCCCGGCATCAGGAACGCGACGACCACCGCCTTGCCCTTCTGCACGGCGGCGGCGAACGGGCGGGGCGTGCCGGGGCCGGGACGCACCGGCTCTCCCGGCGCGGTCGGCCGGGACACCTGGGGCGCGGGCGCGGCCGCGGCGACCGCCGCGCCGGCGTCCGGGGTCGCGGAGGAGCCGGACCCATCCCCACCACACCCGGCGAGGACGCCGAGCGCCAGGGCACAGGCGCCTGCGGCGGCGAGACGGGGCACCATTGCGAGACCACCTCCGGGAGGAAGCGGTGCCCCGCCTTGCCGTGTCGGCTGTGATCGTGGGCCTGCTCACGCAGGTGGGGTGCGGGCGGATCGGGGCGAACCGGGATCCTGACACCGCTCCCCTGATCACATGTGTTGGCTCACGTGTGAGCCGAAGCGCGAACAAGGCAGGGCACCTGCGAGACTACTCGGTGCCTACTGTGTCGGCAACGCGGTGGCGGCCCTTGAGCACGTCCGTCCCGGCTCCCGGCATGGGCAATGTCTCCATTCCCCGTTCCCACGGGCGCGCCGGCCGCTGATCCTTGGGGCATGCTCGTGCCGCCGCCCCTCCCCGCCGTCACCCTCGCGCCCGACATCGAGGGGCTCACCCCCGGCCAGGACGCCCTCCTGCAGTCGACGCTCGCATCGCTGTCCGGACGTGTCGGCGGGGTGATCGTGACGGCCGCGTGGCAGTCCCTCACCCACGAGGTGCTCGAGCTTGACTCCACGCTCGGCCCCATGATGGTGATGGAGCGGACCGTCCCCGTCCCCCTCCCGGAGTAGGCGGGCCGGACACCCGGGTCCCGTGGGCGCCCGGCCCGCGGGTGGTCACCCGGTGCGCGTGACGGTGACCCGGGCGACGGGGTCCGTCCAGCCGTGCAGGGCGGGCGTCAGGTCCTCGCGCCCCCGGATGCCGCGGTGGTGGCGGATCACCCCGTTCGTCTCGAGGTCCGGGTCGCTCACGCCGGTGCCCGGCTCGCTGCCCGCCTGCCCGATCAGGCCCTGGCACGGCGGCACGATGTCACCGAAGTCCTCCGTGTTCGCCTCGGTTCCCGCATCGTAGCCGTTGGTGGTGACGACCACGGACTGCCCCACCGCGCGCGGCAGCCGCAGACCGTCCACGCCGGTGAACCCGTCGTTGGTGCAGACGAGCATCGACGCCCACGACAGGCGCCGCGCGCCGGGGCCCGCGGTGACGTCCAGGGCGACGGACGAGGTGAACGGCGTGTTCCCGGGGTTCGCGGCCGGCACGAGCGGCGCGGTCCCCTGCGCCGTTCCCGCCACGCGCGGCGACGCGCCGAGGAACGCGGCCATCGGGCCCAGGTCGCCGTTCTCGGCGATCTCCCGGATCTCGCGCGACGCCGGCTCCCCCACCTCGAACATCAGGTGGCGGCCGGCGTGGACGGCGAGGATCGGCGGGGTGAGCGGCTGGCCGCCGGTCAGGTTCTCGATCGTGACCCGGTAGGTGCGGGGGTGCTCCCCGCCCGACGCGGCGGCGCCCGCCACCAGGGCGAGCGCCGCGGCGCCGGCGGCGGCGGCTCCCGCGAGGATCGTGCGACGCGGTCTCATGGACACCTCCCGTCTCGAGTGCTGGTGCCGCCCGACCCTAGGTCCGGCGGCACGCGGGGAGGCGTCGCGGCGCTGAACAGTCCCTTACGGGCCCCTTACGACGCGGGCTGCGCCCGGGCGGCGGGCGGCGCGGGGGCCGCGATCCGCAGGCCGAGCTCCTTGAGCTGCGCCGCGTCCACCTCGGACGGCGCCCCCGTGAGGGGGTCCCCGCCCGTCGCGGTCTTGGGGAAGGGGATCACGTCCCGGATGGACCGCTCGCCGGCGAGGAGCATCACGAGGCGGTCGAGGCCCAGGGCGATCCCGCCGTGCGGCGGCGCCCCCATCCGCAGGGCCCGCAGCAGGAAGCCGAACTTCGCCTCCGCCTCCATGTGCCCGATCCCGATCATGTCGAACACGGCCTGCTGCACGTCGCGGTCGTGGATACGGATGCTGCCGCCGCCGACCTCGTTGCCGTTCAGCACGACGTCGTAGGCGAGCGCCACCACCTTCCCCGGGTCGCGCGACAGGAGGTGCACGTCCTCCGGGCGGGGCGCCGTGAACGGGTGGTGGCTGGGGTCCCAGCGCGACTCGTCCGGGTTCCACTCCACCAGCGGGAAGTCGGTGATCCACACGGGCGCCCACGCGCCGTCCGGCACCAGGCCGTGCCGCTCCGCCATCCGCACGCGCAGGGTGCCGAGCACCGGCTGCGCCACGGACTCCGCGTCGGCGACCATCAGGACGAGGTCGCCGGGGGCGACGCCCCACGCCTCGACGAGCCCGCCGAGGAACTTCGCGACGGGGGAGCGCAGCGTGCCGTCGGGCTCCGCGACGGCCCACACGAGCCCCTTCGCGCCCAGGCCGCGGGCCTCCTCCATGAGGTCGTCCCCGTTCTTGCGGGAGAAGCCCTCGCCGGCACCGGGAACCACGATGCCGCGCACCACGCCGCCCTCCGCGGCGACGGACGCGAACACCTTGAACTCGCTTCCCGCCGCCTGCGGCGTCCAGTCGAGGATCTCCATGCCGTAGCGCAGGTCCGGGCGGTCCGTGCCGAACCGGCGGGTGGCGTCGGCGAACGTCATCCGCGGGAACGGCGCGGGCAGGTCGACGAACGCCTCCCCGGCGGCGGCGACGATCACCGCCTCCGTGAGCCGGTACAGGTCCTCCGGCTCGACGAACGACGCCTCGATGTCCACCTGGGTGAACTCCGGCTGGCGGTCGGCCCGCAGGTCCTCGTCCCGGAAGCAGCGGGCGATCTGGTAGTAGCGCTCCACCCCGCCGACCATGAGGATCTGCTTGAAGAGCTGGGGGCTCTGCGGCAGCGCGTACCAGTGGCCCTGCTGCAGCCGGCTCGGCACGATGAAGTCCCGCGCGCCCTCCGGCGTGGAGCGGATCAGCATCGGGGTCTCGACCTCGAGGAAGCCCTCCTCGTCGAGGACGTGGCGCACCGCCCGCGTGACGCGGCTGCGCAGTTCGATGGCGCGCAGGCGCTTGGGGCGCCGCATCTCGAGGTAGCGGTACGTCATCCGCAGCTCCTCCGACGCCTCCTGCGTCTCGTCCTCCACGGAGAACGGCAGGGGCTCGGCCTCGGAGAGGAGCTCGAGCGACGCGACGCGCAGCTCCACCGCGCCGGTCGGGATGTTCGGGTTGACGGTCTCGGCGGAGCGGGCGACGAGCGCCCCCTCGACGCTGACCACGTCCTCGGGGCTCAGGTGGCGGGCGGCGCGGTGCGCCTCCCCGGCGGTGTCCGGGTCGAAGACGAGTTGCAGCACGCCGCTGCGGTCGCGCAGGTCGACGAACACGAGGCCGCCGTGGTCGCGGCGGCGGTGCACCCAGCCGGCGACGCGGACGGTGCGCCCCTGCGCGTCGGCGGCGTCCAGGCAGGAGTGCGTGCGGTAGCGGGCGGCGCCGATCACGCCGTCACCCCCGTGAGGTGGTCGGCGAGCCGGTCGAGCGGCACCGACTCCTGGGCGCCGGACGCCATGTCGCGCACCGTCGCCTCCCCCGCCTCCATCTCGCGCGGGCCGACGATCACGACGTGCGCCGCCCCCAGGTGGTCGGCGTGGCGCAGCATCGCCTTCAGGCCGCGGCCGCGCAGGTCGCTCTCCACCCGCAGGCCGCGGTCGCGCAGCGCGGCGAGGAGCGGGACGAGGGCGGCGCGCAGCGCCGCGTCGGGCACCGCGAGGTACACGTCGACGACCCCGCCGTCGACGGCCGGGCCGTCCGCCTCGAGGGCGAGGCAGATGCGCTCGATGCCGGCGCCGAAGCCGACGCCGGGCGTCGGCGGGCCCCCGAGGTCCTCCACCAGCCGGTCGTAGCGGCCGCCGCCGCCGATGCCGCTCTGGGCGCCGAGGCGGTCGCAGGTGAACTCGAAGACGGTCCGGGTGTAGTAGTCGAGGCCGCGCACCAGCGTGGGGTCCTCCTCGTAGGGGATGCCGAGGGCGTCGAGGGCGGCGAGCACGCGCTCGCGGTGCTCCTGCGCCGGGGGGGACAGGTGGTCGAGCAGCTTCGGCGCGCCGGCCATGATCGCCTGCACGCGGGCGTCCTTCGCGTCGAACAGCCGCATCGGGTTCTCCGCCATCCGCTCCCGCGCGTCCTCCGGCAGGTCGCCGGCGTACGGGGCCAGGTAGGCGAGGAGGAGGTCGCGGTACGCGCCGCGGGCCGCCGGGTCGTCCATGCTGCCGATCCTCAGGCGGATCCCGGGCACGCCGAGGCGCCGGTAGATGTCGGACAGGAGTGCGATCGCCTCGACGTCGACGAGGGGGTCCTCGCTGCCCAGGACCTCCGCCCCGATCTGCCAGTGCTCCCGGTAGCGGCCCGCCTGGGGCGCCTCGTACCGGAACATCGGGGCGAGGTACCAGAGCTTCACGGGCAGCGGCAGCTTGTGCATGCCGTGCTCCACGAACGCGCGGGCGACCGGCGCGGTGCCCTCGGGGCGCAGGGTCAGGCTGCGGCCGCCGCCGTCCGTGAACGTGTACATCTCCTTGCGGACGATGTCCGTGCTGGTGCCCACGCCGCGGACGAACACCTCCGTCTCCTCGAACGTCGGCGTCGTGATCGGCTGGAAGCCGTAGGCGGCGAACCGCTCCCGGGCGACGTCGACGACCCGCTGGCGCAGGCGCCCCTCCGCCGGCAGGACGTCGCGGGTGCCCCGGGGGGCCGCGGGCGTCACGCCCGTCCCCGCCGGCTGCGCCAGCGACGCAGGCGGATGCGGTAGACGGCCCGGTCCATCAGGAACCCGACGGGGATCATGAGCGCGAACGCGATGGCGGTGACCGGCAGGGCGCCCGCCGGGTCGATGTCGCTCACGATCAGGATGTAGACGAAGAAGATCGCCGCGGCCACGAGGGCGCGGATGAGCACGCCGCGAAGCGACAGGGGCTGCGGCATGTCGGCGGGCGCGGCGGCCCGGCCGGTGCGCGCCGGCTGCTCGGCCTGGCGCCTGGCGTCGGCGCGGGCGTTGCGCACGGGCGGGGGGCCGGCGTTCGGCCGGCGGCGGGGCTTGCGGCGGGCCATCAGCGCGCTCCGCCGGCGGTGCGGCGCCCGAGGACGTCCCTGCGGAGCGCCGGCATCTGCGCCTCGAGCACCTGCCCGGGGCGGAACCCGCGCAGGCCGAGGGCCCCGGGGCTCGGTCCGCGGCGCAGGGCCCGGGAGGGGATGAGCCCGACGAGCTCGCTGTCGCCGGCGTGGGCGCCGAGGCGGTCGGCCTCGGCGCGCACCGCGGCGACGGCGGCGGCGGGCGGGGTTCGGTCGATGTCCTCGAGGTTCATGGACACCTGCGCGGCCTCCGCCGCGGGCAGGTAGAGGCCGAGCGCGCGCACGCCCGGAAGCCCGCCGCCGGCCTCGCGGACGCGGGCGGCGATGGCGCGGGCCTGCTCGTGGGTGCCGTTCGGCAGCCACACGTTCCAGGCGACGAGCGGGGCGCGGGCGCCGACCATCACGGCACCGGCGCTGGCGTGCAGGCGGTGCGGGCCGAAGTCGGGGACGAGGCGTCCCTCCTCGATCGCCCGCGCCAGGCCCTCCATCCCGCCGCGGCGGAAGTCGTGCGGGCGGCCGTGCGCGGGGTCGGACGCGACGGACCCGTACAGGAACACCGGCAGGGCGAGCTCCTCGCCCAGGCGGGCGCCGAGGCCGCGGGCCATCTCGTCGGCGAGGGACGCGTCGTCGGGGGTGAGCGCGACGAAGGGGACGACGTCGAGGGCGCCGATGCGCGGGTGCACGCCGCGGTGGCGGCGCAGGTCGATGTGGTCGAGGCACTCCCACGCCAGGCGCACCATGGCGTCCATCAGGGCGAGGGGCTCCCCCGCGACCGACAGGACGGAGCGGTGGTGGTCGGGGTCGGAGTGGACGTCGAGGACGTGCACTCCGCGGCCGCGGCACGCGTCGGCGAGCGCGGCGATGGTGTGCGCGTCGCGCCCCTCGCTGACGTTCGGCACCGCGAGGGCCACCGGCGGCGCCGGCGGCTGCGGCAGGTCGTGGTCGGCCACGGCGGACGCGCCGTTCCCGCCGAGGTGGTCCCGCCCATCGTTCACCAGTAAACTACCTCTCCTCGTGCGTACGCTTCTCCGGCTCCTGGGCTTCCTCCGCCCCTACCGGTGGCGGGTCGCCGCGACGCTCGCCGCGGCCCTCGGCCTGATGGCGTGCTCCATCACCTTGCCATACCTGACACGGCGCGTGATCGACGACGTCCTCGAGGGGGGCGATCGGTCCCTCCTCGTGCCCCTGGTCCTCGCGGTCGCCGGCGTCGGGGCGGTGCGCTTCCTGCTCGGCATGGCCCGCCGCGTCACCTCCGGCAGCGTCAGCCTGGGGGTGGAGTTCGACCTGCGCGACCGGATGTTCCGGCACCTGCAGCGGCTGTCGTTCGCGTACTTCGACCGCACCTCGGTGGGGCAGCTCATGTCGCGGGCGACGAGCGACCTGCAGACGGTGCGGTTCTTCCTCGGCTACGGCCTCGTCTTCCTCGTGATGCACGCGTTCACGCTGGTGATCGTGACCGGGATCCTGCTGACGATCCACGCTCCGCTCGCCCTGCTGGCGCTGCTCATGGGCCCCGCGCTCGTGGCCCTGGCCGCCCGGTTCAGCCGGCGCTCCCACCCGGTCCTCGTCGACGTGCAGCAGAAGGTCGGGGACGTCACCCAGCTCGCCGAGGAGAGCACCGCGGGCATCCGCGTGATCAAGGCGTTCGGGCGCGAGCCGGAGCAGTCCGCCCGGTTCGGCGCCACCGCCCGCCGCGCCTTCGACCGCAGCATGGACGCCAACCGCCTCCAGTCCTTCTACCAGCCCCTCATGGGGTTCCTGCCGGTGCTCGGCCTGGCGGTGGTCCTCGCCGTCGGCGGCACCCTCACGGTCGACGGGGAGCTGACCCTCGGGGAGTTCGTCCAGTTCTACCTGTACCTGTCGATGCTGGTGTGGCCGTTCCGCTCCCTGGGGCAGCTCATCGGCGGCGCGCAGCGGGCGACGGCGAGCGGCCGGCGCATCTTCGAGGTGCTCGACGAGCGGCCCGACGTGGCGGAGGCGCCGGACGCCCGGCCGCTCGCCCCCGGCGGCGGCGCGGTGCGCCTGGAGGGGGTGCGGTTCGGCTACGAGGAGGGGCGCCCCGTCCTCGACGGCCTCGACCTGGCGGTGCCCGCGGGCCGCACGGCCGCGGTGATCGGCGCGACCGGCTCCGGCAAGTCGACGCTCACGGCGCTCGTGCCGCGCTACTACGACCCGTGGGAGGGGCGCGTCCTGCTCGACGGCGTCGACGTGCGGGACCTGCGGCTCGACGAGCTGCGCCGCGCGGTGGGGGTGGTGAGCCAGGAGCCGTTCCTGTTCTCCGCCACGATCCGGGAGAACATCGCCTACGGCGCGCCGGGCGCGACCGACGCGGAGGTGCGGGCCGCCGCCCGCGCCGCCCGGGCGGAGGCGTTCGTCGACGCCCTCCCGCAGGGGTTCGACACGGTCGTGGGGGAGCGCGGATTCACCCTGTCCGGCGGGCAGCGCCAGCGCATCGCGATCGCCCGGGCGATCATCACCGACCCGCGGGTCCTGGTGCTGGACGAGGCCACCGCCTCCGTCGACGCGTCCACGGAGCGTGAGATCCAGGAGGCGCTGCGCGCCGCGATGGCGGGGCGCACCACGTTCGTCATCGCGCACCGCGCGTCGACGATCGCCCTCGCCGACGAGGTGGTGGTGCTGGAGCACGGGCGGGTGGCGGCCCGCGGCACGCACGCGGAGCTGTACGCGGCGAACGACCTGTACAGCGAGATCCACGATGCGGGCGTCGCGCGCGACGACCTCCTCCTCACGGAGGCGGGGCAGTGATCGGGCGTCCCCCCGGGATGGGCCCCGCGAGCACCGTGATCGGGACGCCGGTGGACCGCGACGAGGCGGGGCCGGTGCGCCTGCCGCGGCGGAAGCTGCGGATGCTCCTCCCCTACTTCCGTCCGTACGCGGGTCGCGCGGTCCTGGCCGTCGCGATGATGCTGGTCGCGACCGCCGCGGGCCTCGCGGCCCCCGCGCTCGCCCAGGTCGGCATCGACGACGGCATCCGCGCCGGGGACCGGACGATGCTGTACCTGGCGGTCGGCCTGCTCGTGGGGGCCGGGCTCCTCGGCTGGCTCGCCGGGTCCGCGCAGAGCTACCTGTCGAGCTGGGTCGGGGAGCGGGTGCTCCTCGACCTGCGCACCCGGGTGTTCCAGCACGTGCAGCTCCTGTCGCTCGGCTACCACGAGCGCACCCCGACGGGTTGGACGGTGAGCCGCCTCACGAGCGACATCGAGGCGCTCGACCAGCTCGTGACGGAGGGGGTGAGCTCCCTCGTGGTGAACGGCCTGACGTTCCTCGGCGTGATCGCGATCCTGTTCGGGGTCTACGACTGGCAGCTCGCGCTGATGGCGTTCGCGATCCTCCCCCTGCTCGTGGCGTCCACCGCGGTGTTCCGGGCCCTGTCGACGCGGGCGTACCGCCGCACCCGCGAGCGCGTCGCGGACGTCCTGGCCGCCCTGCAGGAGTCGATCGCCGGGATCCGGGTGGTGCAGGGGTTCGGCCGGCAGGACCCGTCCGCCGAGGAGTTCCGCCGCGTGAACGCCGAGTACCGCGCCGCGAACATGCAGACGATCTGGCTGTCCGGCGTGTACTTCCCGGGGGTCGAGCTCCTGTCCGCCGCCGGCACCGCCCTGATCCTGTGGTTCGGCGGCAGCCGCGTCCTGGACGGGGACCTGACGGTCGGGGTGATGGTCGCGTTCCTCGGCTACCTCGCGACGTTCTTCGACCCGATCCAGGCGCTGTCGCAGCTCTACAACACGTTCCAGGCGGCGATGGCGGCGCTCGAGAAGATCCTCGGGGTGCTGGGGACGGAGCCGGAGATCGGGGACCGGCCCGGCGCGGTGCCCCTCCCCCCGGTGCGCGGCCGGCTGGAGCTGAGCGGCGTGTCGTTCGGCTACACGCGCGAGCGGGTGCTGCACGGCATCGACCTGTCGGTCGCGGCGGGCGAGACGGTGGCCGTGGTGGGGCCGACCGGCGCGGGGAAGTCGACGCTGGCGAAGCTGGTGGCCAGGTTCTACGACCCGGACGAGGGGCGGGTCCTCCTCGACGGGCACGACCTGCGCGGCGTGACGGTGGCGTCGCTTCGGGCGCAGCTCGGGATCGTGCCGCAGGAGGGGCACCTGTTCAGCGGCACCATCGCCGACAACCTGCGGTTCGGCGCCCCGGACGCGACCGACGAGGACCTGCGCCGCGCCTGCGCCGCGGTGGGGGCCCTGGAGGTGGTGGAGTCCCTCCCCGACGGCTTCGACACGGAGATCCAGGAGCGCGGGGCGCGGCTGTCGGCGGGCCAGCGGCAGCTTCTGTCGTTCGCCCGGGCCCTCGTCGCCGACCCGCGGCTCCTGATCCTCGACGAGGCGACGTCCTCCGTGGACCTGCGGACGGAACGGCGGATCGAGGAGGCGCTGCAGACCCTCCTCGCCGGCCGCACCGCGATCGTGATCGCCCACCGCCTGTCCACGGTCCGCCGCGCCGATCGCATCGTGGTGGTGGACGGTGGACGCATCGTGGAGCAGGGCACCCACGCGGAGCTGATCGCCGCGGGCGGGCGGTACGCCGCGCTGTACGGCGACTGGGAGGCCCCCGCCGCCGTCGCGTGACCCCCGCCGCACGCGCGGCGCCGGGCGCGGGGCGGGCGGCGCGGCCGGGGGGCTGTGCTAGATTGCCCGCGCCCTGCTGGACCCTTTGGGGGATCGTCTAGCGGTAGGACGCCGGGTTCTGGCCCCGGTAGCGGGGGTTCGAATCCTCCTCCCCCAGCTGCCCGCTCCCGCGGGCAGGCACAACTGAATCACCCACCACGGCGCATTCGTCTAGGGGCCTAGGACGCCGCCCTCTCACGGCGGTAACACGGGTTCGAATCCCGTATGCGCTATGGCTCGAAGCCCCGGGGACCGGTCGGTCCTCGGGGCTTCGTCGTTCCCGGCGCGCGGGACCGGCCGACCCGCGGCGTCGTGGCCGAAGCGCCGCCCACGGGAGCCGGTCGGGTGGCACGCCTCAGCCTGCGCCCCCGGGGGGCCGGCCCCTGTTCGACGACCACCTCCTGGCCGCCGCGCGCAGCCGCGCCGTCCAAGGCCTGCCGCCGCTTGGACACCCGCAGCGCCTCGACCTACACTCACGTCACGATGCGCCCGGTCACGCTCACTTTCGACGACGAGCTGTACTCCACCATCGAGGAGCTGTCGGCGCGCACGGGTCGCCCGGTCGAGGACCTCGCGCGCGACCTCATCGGCGAGGGCATCCGGTCGCGCGCGCGTGCCGCGGCCCGGGAGGCGCTCCGCCTCGTCGCCGAGGCCAACACCGAACCCCTCGATGAGGAAACCGCGATGGCGATCGCCGTGGAAGAGGTTCGGCAGATGCGGGCCGAGCGGCGTGCGCAGGGTCGTCCTCGACCCCAATGTGATCGTTTCGGCGCTGATCGCGCCGTGCGGGACATCACGGCAGGCAGTCGACGCCGCCCTCGCCGACGACACCGACCTCATCCTCACCGCACAGTGGCTCCGGGAGATCAGCGAGGTGGTCGCACGGTCGCGCTTCCGGCGCTGGTTCAGCGCCCAGTCGGCCGAATCCCTCGTCGCCGAGCTCTGGCGTGGCGGAATCGTCGTGGATGACCCGGTTCGGTTCGCGCCGCTCGGGCCGGACCCCGACGACGACTACCTCCTGGCCCTTGCAGGAGCGAACGACGCCGTCCTGGTGACCGGTGACCACGCCCTCCTCGAACATCCGGGCAAGTCAGGGTCTGTACACCAGCGACGTTTCTCGCCCAGCGCGCTTCACCGGATCCCTGAGAACGCCCCGCTCGCGCGGGTCACCCAACGCGGTTGAGGCGGCAACAGGTCAACCGCTCCAGGCGGACCCGTCAGGCGTCACGCCCGGGGCGGCCGCGGCGCGGCGGCGGCGCAATTCCACGAGCGGGACGCCAGCCGTCCATCGGGAGAATGGTGCCCGGCAGCGCCACCACTGCGCCGGGCCGCCACGCATCGGCCCGCCGGCGAAAGGCGGGACCCGCCGACCCCGCCGGATCCCCCGGGCTGCCGGCGCGCCACTTTCGGTAGCGTGGGCGGCGTGAACGTCGGGATCCTCACCGGCGGCGGGGACTGCCCCGGGCTCAACGCCGTGATCCGCGCGGTCGTGCGGGTCGGCAACGTGCGCTACGGCCACCGCCACATCGGCATCCGCGGCGGCTGGCGCGGCCTGCTCGATCAGGACGTCTTCGACCTCGACCTGCGCGCCGTCAGCGGCATCCTGCACCGCGGCGGCACGATCCTCGGCACCTCCCGCACCAACCCGTACACGCGGGACGGCGGCCCCGAGCAGTGCGCCGAGAACCTCCGCGCCCTCGGCGTCGACGCCCTCGTCGCCATCGGCGGCGAAGACACCCTCGGCGTCGCCCTCCGCCTCCACCGGGACTACGGCACGGGCGTCGTCGGCGTCCCCAAGACGATCGACAACGACCTCAGCGGCACCGACTACACCTTCGGGTTCTCCACCGCCGTCCAGATCGCCACCGACGCCATCGACCGGCTCCACACCACCGCCGAGTCCCACAACCGCGTGATGATCGTCGAGGTCATGGGACGCCACGTCGGCTGGATCGCCACCCACGCCGGCATCGCCGGCGGCGCCGACGCCATCCTCATCCCCGAGAAGCCCATGTCCGTCGACGACGTCTGCGCCCGCATCCGGGCCCGCCACGAACGCGGCAAGGACTTCTCCATCATCGTCGTCAGCGAAGGCTTCGAGCTCGCCGACGGCGACGGCGACGCCGAGGTCGACGAGTTCGGCCACAAGCGACTGTCCGAGCTCGGCGTCGGCCACGAGCTCGCCCGCCAGGTCAGGGAACGCACCGGCTACGACACGCGCGTCACCGTCCTCGGCCACGTCCAGCGCGGCGGCACCCCCAACGCCTACGACCGCATCCTCGCCACCCGCTTCGGCACCCGCGCCGCCGAGCTCGTCGAGCTGCGCAAGTACGGCCGCATGGTCGCCCTCCACGGCGACACCATCGCCAACGTCTCCATCGAGCAGGCCGTCGCCGACCTCAAACGCGTCCCCGGCGACCGCTACGCCATCGCCGAACCCTTCTTCGGCTAGCGCTCGCCCCGAAAGGGGCCTCGCCCCGAAAGGGACCTCGCCCCGAAAGAATCGGCGCGCCCGTTCCTAGCGGCTCGCGGGGCGGTACTTTCGGGGCGGGAATCGGCTGCACTCTTCCTCGCTGGAGTCACTCTCGCGACGTGATGCCGCCCGCGCATCGCTGAATCGCGACGCGCGGGCTCGGAAACCCGGAAACCCCCCAAACCCGCCGCATCGGCTTGCCGACGACGGTTCCGGGGTCGCGCGCGCGGGCGCGCGAACGGGGGCCCAGCTCCTGTTCCTCCTGACGGGCCTCCCCGGCGCCCGGGGCGGGGCCGGCGGGGGCCGGTGCTAACCTGGCGCGCCGTGAGCCGGACCCTCATCATCTGCGAGAAGCCCTCCGTCGCCCGCGACGTCGCGAACGCCCTCCCCGAGAAGCTCAAGAAGGCCGGCGACCACTACGAGGGTGAGCACTGGGTCGTCGCCTACGCCGTCGGCCACCTCGTCGAGCAGGTCGACCCCGAGGCGTACGACGAGCGCTACAAGAAGTGGAAGTACGAGGACCTCCCCATCGTGCCGCGCACCTTCAAGTACGAGGCGCGCGACGCCCGGTCCTCGAAGACCCTGAAGGCGCTCCACACGCTCATGGGGCGCAGCGACGTCGAGCGCATCGTCAACGCCTGCGACGCCGGGCGGGAGGGCGAGCTCATCTTCAAGCTCATCCTCCAGACCGCCCCGAAGAAGGCGCGCGAGAAGCCCGTCGAGCGCGCCTGGTTCTCCTCCATGACCAAGCAGGCGATCCGCGACGCGTTCGCCGGCCTGCGCCCCGACGAGCAGCTCCGCCCCCTCGAGGAGGCGGCCCGCGCCCGCAGCGAAGCCGACTGGCTCGTCGGCATGAACGCCACCCGCGCCGCCACCACCAGGGCCGGGTCCATCCGCAAGGTCCTGTCCCTGGGGCGCGTCCAGACCCCCACCCTCGCCCTCATCGTCGGCCGCGAGCTGCAGATCGACCGCTTCGTGGCGGAGGACTACTGGGAGGTCGAGGCCCGGTTCGTCACCGACACCGGCACCGCCTACACCGGGCTGTGGCACCGCGGCGCCACCACGCGCCTCACCGCCGCCGCCGACGCCGAGGCGATCCGGGACGCCGTCACCGGCCGCCCCGCCGTCGTCGACTCCGTCGAGACGAAGCCGCAGGTCGAGCAGGCGCCCCTCCTCTACGACCTCACCACCCTGCAGCGCGAGGCGAACCAGCGCTTCGGCTTCTCCGCCCAGCGGACCCTCTCCGCCGCCCAGGCCTGCTACGAGCGCCACAAGGTCATCACCTACCCGCGCACCAACTCCCGGTACCTGTCCGGCGACCTCGCCGGGCAGATCAAGCCCGTTGCGTCGCGCGTCGGCGCCGCCGACCCCGCCTACGCGGACGGGGCCCGCTACGTCCTGGGCCTCGACCGCCTTCCCCTCGGCCGGGTCGTGAACGACGCCCGCGTCACCGACCACCACGCCATCATCCCCACCGACGACGAGCACCGCCTCGACGCCCTCTCCCCCGACGAGCGGCGCATCTACGACCTCGTCGCCCGCCGCTTCCTCGCCGTCTTCCACCCGCCGGCGCGGTTCGAGCGCACCGTCGTCGAGACCCGCTGCGAGGACCACCTGTTCCGCAGCCGCGGCAAGGTCATGCTCGAGGCCGGCTGGCGCGCCGTGTACGGCGAGGCCGTGGAGCCCACCCCGCCCGACAACGGCGACAAGCAGGCCGACGGCGACGGGGAGCGGGAGCAGTCCCTCCCCGCCCTCGCCCGCGGCGACGCATCCACCTGCGAGACCGCCGAGGCGCTCGCGAAGCGCACCAAGCCGCCCGCCCGCTACACCGAGAGCACGCTGCTGCGCGCCATGGAGACCGCCGGCAAGCTCGTCGACGACGACGAGGCGGCGGAAGCCATGAAGGACGCCGGGCTCGGCACCCCCGCCACCCGCGCCGCCACCATCGAGCGGCTCATCGACGTCGGCTACGTCGAGCGGGAAGGCAAGGCGCTGCGGGCCACCGAGAAGGGCGTCGGGCTCGTCTCCATGCTCGGCGACCACCTCCTCACCAGCCCGGAGCTCACCGGCCGGTGGGAGCAGCGCCTCAACCGCATCGAGCGCGGCGAGGACAGCCACGACGCGTTCCGCAAGGACGTCGAGGCCTTCACCCGCCAGGTCGTCGAATGGTTCGCCGACAAGGAACGCGCCGACCTCAAGGTGGAGCGGCGCGTCCTCGCCCCCTGCCCCACCCCCGGCTGCGGCGGAAGCGTCGTCGAGTACCCGAAGAGCTACGCCTGCGACACGTTCAAGAGCAAGGACGAGCCGGGCTGCGGCTACACGATCTGGAAGCGGGTCGGCAGCAGGACGATCTCCCGCGAGGAGGCCCTCGAGCACATCGCCGCCGGCCGGTCCGCGAAGGACCTCGCGCCGGAGCGCACCGTCATCGGCCCCTGCCCCACCCCCGGCTGCGGCGGCGAGATCATCGAGCGTCCCCGCAGCTACGGCTGCACCAGCTGGAAGAGCCGCACCGAGACCGGCTGCGGGTACGTCATCTGGAAGAAGGCCCGCGGCCAGCAGGGCGAGGTCGACGTCGACACGGCCCGCGCGATGGTCGCGGCCGGCACCACCAACGCCGCTCCCGCCCCCAGCAAGGAGCCGATCGGCGAGTGCCCCACCCCCGGCTGCGGCGGCAAGATCGTCGAGAACTCCCGCGCGTACGGGTGCACCAGCTGGAAGAGCCGCAAGAACCCCGGCTGCGGCTTCGTCATCTGGAAGCGCGAGAAGGGCCACGACGTCACCCGTGAGGAGGCGGCGGAGCGGCTCGAGGCCGCCCGCGCCGCCACCGCCAACGGCGGCGCCCGAGCCGCCGAGCCCGCGGGGACGCCAACCCCGTAGCGCTCCGCCGGGTGCGGGACGGGCGCGCGTGCCCCGCCCCGCACAGGAGCGGCGTCAGGCCCGGGTGGCTCCCCACTGCTCGTCGTGGACGAGGGACCGCCACGGGCGGAAGGTCCGCTTCAGCGCGGGCGGGCGGCCCTCCGGGAACGCCTCCGGGTACCCGAGGGGCGTCACGATCGCCGGGTCCACCTCCGGCGGGACCCCCAGGATCTCGCGCAGCCGGTCCTTCTCGAACCGCTGGAACGCCGTCGTCGGCACGGTGCCGATCCCGGCGGCCCGCGCGGCGACGAACAGGTTCTCCATCGCGAACGCCAGGGAGATCACGTCGTCGGCGTGGCCGCCGTCGCGCATCGCCTCCGGGTAGTTGCCCCGCGGGACGACGAGCCCGACGATCCACACCGGGGCGACGCGATACGTGCTCAGGATCGACTCCGCGTACTCGCGCCCCCACGCGGCGTGCTCCTCGGCCGTGGTCCCGTCCCGCCGCGGCCGCATGATCGAGAAGTAGCGGGCGCCCCCCGCGATCACGAGGTCAGCGACCTCGCGGCGGCGCTCCGGGTCGCGGACGACCAGGATGCTCCACGCCTGCGCGCCGCTCCCCGTGGGGGCCGCGAACGCCAGGCGCAGCAGCCCGTCGAGGACGTCGTCGGGCACCGGCCGGTCGGTGTAGGTGCGCACCGCCCGGCGCTTGCGGATCGCGTCAACCACGTCCATTCGCCACTCCTTGCTCGCTGATCGACCATCGACACCGCCGGCCGCTCGCGCCGGCGCTCACCCCGGTGACCCCGCGCGGAGCGCGTCCGGCTCCAGGCCGAAGGCGCGGTGCAGCGCCGTCCGCCCGGCCGGGGTGACCCGCACGATGCGCGTCCCCTCCCGCACCCGAAGCCACCCCTCCCCGAGCATGCGCGCGGTCAGCGCGGCCCCGAGGCTCCCGGCGAGGTGGAACCGCCCCTCGCTCCAGTCCCGGCACGCCCGGGTGAGGGGACGCTCCCGGTCGTCCCGGGCCAGACGCGACGGCGCGACCCCCAGGCGGGAGAACGCGACCCGCCCCGCGTCCGTGACCCCGTACCCGCCGGCCTCGCCCTCCAGGAGACCCTCCGCGACCAGGCGATCCGCCAGGGCGACGCCCAGGACGCCCGCCAGGTGGTCGAAGCACAACCGCGCGTAGCGCAGGTCCGCCGCCTCCACGGAGGCGCGCAGCGAGCGGATCTCCTCCGGCGGGGACAGCACCGCGAGCGCCTCGAGCGCCGTCGCGACCGGCTCCCCCGCCAGGCGGTACAGCCGCTGGCGGCCCCGGGGCTCCACGCGCACGAGGCCCCCCTCGGTCAGCTTCCTCAGGTGCGCGCTGGCGAGCGGCCGCGACACGCCGGCCCGCTCCGCGAGCACCGACGCGGGAAGCGGGGTTCCCCCGAGGAGAGCGAGGAGGAACGCGGCGCGGGTGCGGTCCCCGATCAGGGCGCCGATCGCCGCGACGTCACGTTCGCCCGTCCCGGCGGCCGCCTCGGCGTCGCTGCGGGCCTCGGCCCGCCGGGGGGTCGTCACGGCCCGGTCAGTCCGCCCGGCGCGCCGCCGCGGGCGCCGGGTCCCTCGGCGAGACGACGTCGAGCTCGGTCGCGATGTCGATCGCGGCGGACACGGACCGCGCGTTCGGGCAATACCGCGCGTGGTGGGCGTGGGCCCGTTCCGCCTTCTCGCGGTCCGCCTCGTCGACGCGCAGGTGGTACACGACGCGGATGCGTCGCAGGCGCAGCACGCCGTCGGGATCGACCACGACCTCCCCCTGCGCGTCGGCGGTCAGGCGGTCGCCCTCCGAGGAGATGCCCCGTGCCCGCAGGGCGCCCCCGAACGTCCCGATCAGGCACCCCGCGACGGACGCGACGAGGTAGTCGAGCGTGCCGGGGTGCTCCTCGATGCTTCCGAGGGGGAAGCCGTAGTGCTCGCCCTGCCAGCCGGGGACGCCGAACGTGACCTCGTCCCCGGTCGCCGCCAGCGTCGCCCGGCGGATCGGGGGGCGTTCGCGGGTCAGGTGGACGTCGATCAGGTGGACGGTCTCGTCGGACATGGCCGCTCCTCGTGACGCACGCTCTGCCGGTCCCGGCCCGGCGGGCCGTGGCGGCAGGCTAGGACGCCATCGCTTCAACGCCCATTGAATCATGGGAGGGCGCGCCGGACGGGTTGCGCGCCGCGCGTAGACTCGCCGCATCCTGCCGCCGACACGCGAGGAGGTCCTGACATGGATGCGTTCGAGGCGATCCGGCACCGCAGGAGCGTGCGCCGCTACACCGACCGCCCGGTCGCCGACCGGGACCTCGACCGGCTGCTGCGGCTCGCGCTCCTCGCCCCCACCGGCGGGATGGCGCAGGCGTGGAGCCTGCTCGTGGTGCGGGACCCCGAGAGGCGCCGCGCGCTGGCGGACATCGTGATCCGCGGCGGCGCCGAGTACTTCCGCACGGTGCGCCGCCCCGCGGAGGGCGCGACGCCGGAGCAGCACGCCGAGTGGGCGCACGGCTACGCGCAGCAGGCCCTCGGCACCTACCCGTCCGTGCCCGTCTGGATCCTGGGCCTGCGCGTGCCGCGCCACGCGATGCCCGCGGACCAGGCCGCCGGGGAGCGCGACTCCGACATGGTGTCGATCGGCTTCGCAATGGAGAACCTCTTCGTCGCCGCCCGCGCCATGGGCCTCGGCACCGTGCCCACGATCTTCCACCTCTACCTCGAGGACGAGCTGCGGGCCCTCCTCGACCTGCCCCCCGAGGTCGAGGTGCCGGTCGTCTCGCCGCTCGGCTACCCGGAGGAGTTCCCGGTCGGCCTGCCGCCGGCCCTCGCGAGCATCCGCCGTCCGTGGCGCACCCTCGTGCACGACGAGGCCTGGGGCAACCCCCGCCAGGCCCCCGACCGCGGGGAGTCCGCCGCGCCGCGCTAACGCGTGCAAACCCCGTCCGGCCGGGCCGGCAGGCACGGAGCATGGCGAGAGGCATGCCGGCGCCCGGTGGGATGAGGAGCTCGCACCGGTGATCAGCCTCACCCGGCGGCGGCTCAGACGAGGATCGGCTCGTCGTCGGACGGCCCGGCGGCCGCCTCGCACGTCGGGCACCACCACCGGACCTCCAGCGGCGTGCCGCACGGGGCGTGCACGGGCAGGCCGCCCGCGCCGGAGCGCGCGCCGGCCCACGAGGCGAGCACGCGGACGGCGTCGGCGAGGGCCGCGCCGTCCGGGGTGAGGCGGTACTCGAACCGCCTCGGCCGGGCCGAGTACTGGGACGAGACCAGAAGCCCCTCGTCCTCGAGCCGCCGCAGGCGCGCGCTCAGGATGTTCGGCGCGATGCCCGGCAGACGCTCCTGAAGCTCGCCGTAGCGGAGCGGCCCCCCGAGCAGGGCGGCCACCACCGGAAGGGACCACCGGTCGCCCAGCACCCGGCACGCCTCCGCGACGCCATGCGCATCGTCCGTCACGGGTTGAGCATCGCACACGACCGGAGTACCTTTGCTTGCACGTTGCAAGTTGCAAGCCTTATCTCCGCTCTGCGTGGCTCGACGGTGAGCCTCGGCCGGGGCGCGCGCCGCGGCTGCGGCCTGGTGGTCGCCCCGGATCGCGTCGCCGTGCTCGCCCGCTCCCTCATGGGCGACGACGTCGAGGTCCGCCTCGCCGGCGGGACTCGCAACGGGATCCTGGCGGGCGTCGACCGCAGCGTCGGCATCGCGGTCCTCGACGTCCCCACCGGGGACGCCGCCCCGATCCGGTGGGCGGACGCGCCGCCGGCGATCGGGCAGCGCGTCGTCGCCCTGGGCGATCCCGGCGGCACGGGCCTGCGCGCCACGGAAGGCCGGGTCTCGGCGGACCCCCTCATGATCCGCGGCCGAAGCGGCCGCCGGCTGGAGGTCGTGGAGCACACGGCGCCTCTTCCGCGCGGCACGGGCGGGGGCCCCCTCCTCGACGAGGACGGCGCGGTGCTCGGCGTGAACGCCCTGCGCGGCGATCCCGGGTTCATCCTGGCGCTCACCGCGTCCGTCGTCCGGCCCGCGGTGGAGGGCGTCCTCGAGGGCCGCGTCCGGCCGCGGCGGATCGGCGTGGCGCTCGCCCCCCCGCACGCCGCGCGCCGCATGCGGCGTGCCGTCGGCCTTCCCGACCGCGACGGGCTCCTGATCCGCGACGTCGAGGACGGCGGCCCGGCGCAGCGTGCCGGACTTCGCGCCGGCGACCTCCTCGTACGCGCCGGCGCCACCGACCTCACGAGCGTGGACGACCTCGTCCGCGAGCTCGACGCCGGCCCCGACGGGGCGCCGCTCCCGGTGCGCTTCCTGCGCGGCGCCGACGAGCATGAGGCGGAGATCCACCCGGA